>JAHDQA010000121.1 GCA_018434075.1 Tissierellaceae bacterium | reverse complement strand
TAGGTAAAACATCTCTTAAAATGAATTAAAAGCCTTTTTCCAATAAAACAGTGTAAATATATTTTCAAATTCTAATAGTGACATTTTCATTGAATAAAACTTTATACTTTTACATGACATTTTCACTGACTATTGACAGCAAATCACAAAAAATAAGCGACCAATTTGATCGCTTATTTTAACTAATTTAAATTGTTTCTTAAAAACTATTGTAATAATTGAAGCACTTGTTGTGGCATTTGATTTGCTTGAGCAAGCATCGATGTTGCAGCTTGGCTTAGTATGTTGTTCTTTGTGAATTTCATCATTTCTTCAGCCATGTCTACATCTCTAATACGCGATTCAGCAGCTGTCAAGTTTTCTGATGTTGTTGTCAAGTTGTTTATTGTATGTTCAAGTCTGTTTTGATATGCTCCTAATTTAGATCTTTCTTGTGATACTGTTTTTATTGCACCATCTATAGTTGTTATTGCTGCATTAGCACTGGCTTGTCCTGAAACGCTAAGACCGCTAACTGATAGATCCCCTGCTTTCATACTTGATATAGTTACAGTCAATGCTTCTCCACTATTAGCTCCAATATGGATGATCTTTCCTGAGAATGTCCCATCTAATAAAGCTTGAGTGTTAAATTGTGTTGTATCTGCTATTCTATCTAATTCACTAACTAATTCATTTACTTCCTGTTGTATAGCTTTTCTGTCATCATCTGTATTAGTGTCGTTTGCTGCTTGTACTGCCAAGTCTCTCATTCTGTTTAAGATTGAGTGAGTTTCATTTAGTGCGCCTTCAGCTGTTTGAATTAGAGAAATACCGTCTTGTGCATTTCTTACTGCTTGATTAAGTCCACCGATTTGGCCTCTCATTTTTTCTGATATTGTCAATCCTGCTGCGTCATCTCCTGCTTTGTTGATTCTTAAGCCTGATGATAGTTTTGCTAAAGAGCTGCTCTTTGCGTTGTTTGCTGCTGTAAGTCTTGAATAAGTGTTCATTGCTGAAATGTTTTGATTAATTCTCATTTCTCTTCCTCCTTGAATTTTTTATGAACTTCCGTGTTCATTTATTTTGGCCTATGATCATCTCGACCAAAGAAGTTTTCCTTCTTGATTATAGTATCGGAGAAAGACTGATTTATTTAATAGCAATTATAAAATTTTTTTACTTAAATATGTCATAAAAAACTTTTTCTAAATACAATCCTTGTGGTGGAGCAGTGTGCCCTGAAAGCCTTCTGTCCCGAGCTTCTAATATCAGTTTTATTTCTGCTGGTCTTTTCTTTTCTATCCCTACTTCAACAAGCGTACCTGTGATTATCCTCACCATGTTTCGCAAGAAACTATCGCCTTCCACTACAATATCTATAAACTCGTCCTTTTTATGTATCTCTATTGAGTGAATAGTCCTTACTTTTGATTTTGTGAAGCTTCTTCTACCCTCAAAGCTTGTAAAATTGTGTGTGCCAATTAAATACTTCGCTGCCTCTTTCATCATATTTAAGTCCAAAGTTCTATCTACTTGATAGGCATAATTTCTCAAAAGCGGTCTTTCTACATCGCTTAGATAGATCTTATATCTGTATCTTTTTTTTATAGCGCTGAAACGCGCGTGAAAATCTTCTGGTACTTCCTTTGAGTAAACTGCTTTTATGTCTTCAGGCAAATACTCATTTAATGCATATTTAAACGTTTCTCCTGGAATGGATGTGTCTATAAAAAAATTAGCCACCTGTCCAAGAGCATGAACTTTGGCGTCAGTTCTTCCTGCTCCTATTAAGGCGACCTCTTTTTTTGTAAGCCTATATATTGCTCTTTCTACCTCCGCTTGAATTGAATTTGCATTATCTTGTATTTGCCAACCTGAGTAATTCGTCCCGTCGTATTCTAAAGTTAGCATTATATTTTTCATTTTCTTCACCAATACCTTGTCGACATAATAAATCCAAAAAATAAAACCATGGATAATAATACTGTAGTATCTTTTCTATCAAACTTAAGCTCATTTAATCTCGTTCTGCCTTCGCCGCCTCTGTAGCATCTTGCTTCCATTGCAGTTGCAAGCTCATCGGCTCTTCTAAACGCATTTATGAATAATGGCACTAAAAGGGGAACTAGGCTTTTTGCTCTGTTTAAAATATTACCACTTTCGAAGTCTGCGCCTCTTGCCATTTGCGCTTTCATTATTTTGTCTGTTTCTTCCAAAAGCGTTGGTATAAATCTAAGCGCAATTGTCATCATCATAGCTAGCTCATGTGATGGAAGTCCTATCTTTCTAAATGGCGATAAGAGGCTTTCAATTCCATCAGTTAACGCTATTGGGGATGTAGTCAATGTGAGTAGTGATGTGCCTACTATCAATAGGATAAGGCGCAACGCCATGAATACAGATTGACTTATACCTTCTTTAGTTATTGATATAGGTCCAAGGCTAAATAGTACTTCTCCTTTTGTGAACAATAGATTTATAACAAATGTTATTATAATGATAAACATGAGAGGCTTTAATCCCTTTAATATGAATTTTACTGGCAATTTAGCTGTCTTTACTACAGCTACTATGAATAAGAAAATAAATATATAGGGATAGAAATCTTTCACAAAAAACAATGCGACTATGAAAAGTATAGATGTGAGTATCTTTACTCTTGGGTCTAATTTGTGAATTAATGTATCTCCGGGAAAGTATTGTCCAATTGTTATATCTTTAAGCATTTTTAGTACCTCTCAAATATTTGATCAACTCTTCTTTAGCTTCTTCTATAGTCAAACAATCTTCTCTCACATCATGGCCTCTATTTTTAAACTCTTTCATGAATTTTGTCACTTGAGGTATATCTAAGCCAATGTCTTCTAAGAGATCTGCCGACTTAAATATCTCTCTGGTCTTATCATGCATAATCACTTTTCCCTTGTGCATCACAAGTATTGTATTGGCAAGTCTTGCAATGTCTTCCATGCTGTGTGAGACGAGAATGATCGTTATATTTTCTCTTTCATATAGTTTCTTTATTTCATCTAATATGGCATCTCTGCCTTTAGGGTCTAAGCCTGCTGTGGGCTCGTCTAAAATCAATACTTTTGGTTTCATAGCAACGACACCTGCTATTGCAACTCTTCTTTTCTGCCCACCTGAGATTTCAAAGGGGGATCTGTCTTTTAAAGTTTCATAATCCAGCCCAACTAATTCCATTGCTTCCTTAACCCTTGCTTCTACTTCTTCTTCAGTTAAGCCTAAATTCTTAGGGCCAAATGCAATGTCTTTATAAATAGTTTCTTCAAAGAGCTGGTGTTCAGGGTATTGAAAAACTAAGCCTACTTTTTTTCTTATCTCTCTCATCTTAGTCTCAGGATTTGTGATATCAACACCATCGATTATTATTTTCCCACTGGTTGGTTTTATGAGACCATTTAAATGCTGAACAAGTGTCGATTTTCCAGAGCCAGTGTGTCCAATTAAGCCTACAAAATCGCCTTCTTCTATTGAAATTGAAATATCGTCTAATGCTTTCTTTTCAAATGGTGTACCTGGATTGTATATAAAGTTTAAATTTTCTATTTCTATAATCATAGCGATTCCACCAGCTCCTCGATTGTAATGCAATCTTTTCTTATGTCAAAACCCTCTTTTCTTAGCTCATATGCAAGTTCTGTAACTTGCGGAACGTCAAGTCCAAGTTCTTTGAGCTTTTCTACTTGGCTGAATATTTCTCTAGGTGTTCCCATTAAAACATTTTCGCCCTCGTTCAATACCATTACTCTATCTGCTAATACTGCTTCGTCCATAAAGTGAGTTATCAACACAATGGTCTTGTTTTTTTCTTTGTTCAATTTTGTAATTGTCTCCATGACTTCTTTTCTGCCGGAAGGATCGAGCATTGCAGTTGGTTCGTCAAATATGATGCAGTCTGGTTCCATAGCCAAGATTCCCGCTATAGCCACTCTCTGCTTTTGTCCTCCTGATAAAAGATGTGGAGCATGTTTTTTATATTCGCTCATGCCTACTGCTTCAAGAGAGTCATCTACTCTCTTTCTTATTTCTTTAGGTGGTATTCCTAAATTTTCTGGTCCAAAGGCGACATCTTCTTCCACGATAGTCGCAACTATTTGATTGTCTGGATTTTGGAACACCATGCCAGCTTTGCTTCTAATATCCCAAATTTTATCTTCATCTCTCGTATTTATACCATTTACATAGACTTCTCCTCTTGTTGGAAGTATCATTCCATTCATCATCTTAGCTAATGTTGATTTTCCCGAGCCATTATGTCCTAAGATGGCTAGAAATTCTCCTCTTCTTATTTGAAGGCTTAAGTCTTTAACTGCAAGCTGAATGGAGTCGTCTACATAAGATTTATATTCATAGCTCACATTTTCTATATTTATCATAATATCGTTTTTCATTAGAGTCTCCTCTGAACTTAATGTATTCTCAACTTAATATAACATATTGATGATTTGATTGCAATTGTTGTTTAATTGAGATAAATAGCACAAAGGGACTAAGCTTTAACTTAATCCCCCTCCCATTATACTAATTCTAGTATTGCGATTTCAGCTCCGTCTCCTCTTCGTGGTCCTACTCTTAGTACTCTAGTGTATCCACCATTTCTGTCTTTGTATTTTGGGCCGATTTCATCAAACAATTTTTTTACTACTTCTTCATCGTATATATATGCCAAGGCTTGTCTTCTTGCGTGTAGATCTCCTCTTTTAGCCAAGGTTATCATTTGGTCAGTCATCCTCTTAGTTTCTCTTGCTCTTGTTACAGTAGTTTCAATCTTTCCTTCTCGGAGCAAAGATGTAACTTGATTTCTAAGCATAGCATTTCTATGATCAGATGGTCTGCCAAGTTTTCTTAATGTTGTCATTTCATTCCCTCCTTGCTTGTAAAAATTACTCCTCGCTTTTCTTTAGACTAAGTCCTAATTCGGCAAGTTTTTTCTGTACTTCTTCTAGAGATTTCTTTCCTAAATTTCTTACTTTCATCATGTCTTCTTCTGTTTTTTGAGTCAACTCTTCTACTGTGTTAATGCCGGCTCTCTTCAAGCAGTTGTAGCTTCTAACCGATAAATCTAGTTCTTCTACGGTCATTTCCAATGCCTTGCCTTTTGGTTCTTCTTCTTTTTCAACCATTATCTCTACATCATTTACTCTATCAGTTAGACCTACGAAAAGGTTTAAGTGTTCCATGAGTATCTTTGCTCCTAATGAGGTTGCTTCATCTGCACTCATAGTTCCGTTAGTCCAAACTTCAAGTTCTAATTTATCATAGTCTGTTATTTGTCCGACTCTTGTATTTCCAACATGAAAGTTGACTTTAGTAACTGGTGTGAAAAGTGAATCTACTGGAATAACTCCAACAGCTTGCCCTTCTTTTTTGTTTTTATCGGCTAAATAATAGCCTCTTCCTTTGATGAGCTCCATTTCCATATAAAGTTTTGCGCCTTCGCTAATTGTTGCAATGTGCAAATCTTTATTTACGATCTCAACATCTGCTCCTGTCTTTATGTCTCCTGCCTTAACTTCCTTTGGCCCTTCTTCATCTATTATCAGAGTTACAGGTTCATCAGCATACATTATTGCAGCAATTTCTTTTATGTTAAGGATGATTTCAGGTACATCTTCAACCACTCCTGGAACAGTTGAAAATTCGTGCATCACACCTTGAATTTTTATTGTTGATATTGCTGCGCCTGGTAGTGAGGATAGAAGTACTCTTCTTAAAGAATTTCCCAATGTAGTGCCATATCCCCTCTCTAGCGGTTCAACTACAAATTTGCCATATGTTCCATCTTCAGATAATTCTTCTACTTCTATCTTTGGCCTTTCGATTTCTATCATAAACAATAACCCTCCTTGAAAAAGTTTTTATATGGACGAGGGCAACTAGTTTTGCATTTATTATTTTGAATACAACTCAACGATTAAGTGTTCTTCTACAGGAAGATCTATGTCTTCTCTTGAAGGTTGAGCTACAATAGTACCTCTCATTTTTTCAGCATCTACATCTACCCATGGAACAGTATTCCCAGCTCTATTTTCCATTAAAGCTTTGAATTTATCACTTGATTTGCTTCTTTCTTTTACTTCAATTGTGTCTCCGACCTTTGTTATAAGTGATGGAATATCTGCTTTTCTTCCGTTTAAAAGGAAATGGCCATGTGTTACTAGTTGTCTTGCCTCTGCTCTTGATGAAGCAAAACCCATTCTATATACGACATTGTCTAGTCTTAACTCTAATAATCTTAGTAAGTTCTCCCCAGTTATTCCCTTCATCTTATCTGCTTTGTCAAAGTACATTCTCATTTGTGATTCAGTTAAACCATAAAATCTACGTACTTTTTGTTTTTCTCTAAGCTGCATACCATATTCAGTTGATTTCTTTCTACTTTGTCCGTGTTGTCCTGGTGCAAAGTTTCTTTTATTTAAAGCACATTTGTCGCTGTAGCATCTGTCGCCTTTTAAATACAACTTTGTACCTTCTCTTCGGCAAAGTCTGCAGCTTGGTCCTGTATATCTTGACATCTATTTGTACACCTCCTGTTATACTCTTCTTCTCTTAGGTGGCCTGCAGCCATTGTGAGGAATTGGAGTTACGTCCTTGATTAAGCTTACTTCAAGTCCTGAAGCTTGAAGTGATCTTATAGCTGCTTCTCTACCTGAGCCAGGTCCCTTTACATATACTTCTACTGTCTTTAATCCGTGTTCCATTGCTTTTTTAGCAGCTTCTTCGGCTGCTTCTTGTGCAGCAAATGGAGTTGATTTTCTTGAACCTCTAAAGCCCAATTGGCCAGCTGAAGCCCAAGAAATTACATTTCCTTGCATATCTGTCAAAGTTACCATTGTATTATTAAAAGTTGAGGATATATGAGCTTGTCCTCTTTCTATATTTTTACGTTCTCTTCTTTTTACACGTGTGGTTTTACCTTTTTTTGGTGCCAACTTGCTTCCCTCCTTTTCCTACTTGTTCTTAGTAGCTAGTTTCTTAGGACCTTTTCTAGTCCTTGCATTTGTCTTTGTTCTTTGACCTCTTACTGGAAGCCCTCTTTTGTGTCTTATTCCTCTGTAGCAGTTAATGTCTTTCAACCTCTTGATGTTCATAGCTACTTCTCTTCTCAAGTCGCCTTCTACTCTATAAGTGTCTATAACTGCTCTTAAGTTTGAGATTTCAGCTTCTGTCAAGTCCTTTACTCTAGTATCTGGGTTGACTCCCGCTTTTTTAAGAATTTCATTGGCTCTTGGTCTGCCGATACCATAAATATATGTTAAACCGATCTCTACCCTTTTATCTCTTGGTAAGTCTACGCCTGCAATTCTGGCCATAAATTTGGTACACCTCCTATTTAAATATTAACCTTGTCTTTGTTTGTGTTTTGGGTTTTCACAAATAACCATTACTTTCCCATTTCTTTTTATGATTTTACATTTTTCGCACATCTTTTTAACGGATGGTCTTACTTTCATATTATCCCTCCTATGCTACTTGTTTCTCCAAGTAATCCTGCCCCTAGTTAAGTCGTATGGTGATAACTCTACGGTAACTTTATCTCCAGGAAGAATTCTAATGTAGTTCATTCTTAATTTCCCAGAGATATGGGCTAAAATCTCGTGTCCGTTCTCTAGTCTTACTTTAAAAATGGCATTTGGAAGTGCATCTACTACTGTGCCTTCTACTTCTATAACATCTTTTTTAGCCATTGGATTTCGAACCTCCTGTTCTATATATTTAGAAACTCTTATTGAAAGGTTCTAAGATTTTTCTTACATACGAATTATTTATTTTAACATTATTTTCAATCTTCTCTTTGAATTCTTGCAATACTGTATTATAGACAACTAAGTGCTTTACTTTCTTCTTTTTTGGGTTATCTAATTTTCTTAAATCTCCGTCTACGACATATACGTATTCTTTGTCTACTATTTCTAAGACAACGAAGATTCTTCCTTTATCTCGCCCAGCTCTTGACTTAACCACCTGCCCGATGGATAAGTCATCAGTGGAATCCATTATAGTTTTCACCTCTTTATTTTTCCAAAGCGTTTATTATTTCCTTAAATGTATCCTCAATAGATTGTGCTCCATCAATGTTAACGAGAAGGTCTTTATCTTTATAGTATTCGATCAGAGGCTTTGTTTGTGTCAAATAGACTTCAATTCTCTTTTTAACTGTTTCCTCTTTATCATCATCTCTTTGATATAGTTCTCCGCCACATATGTCGCATATTCCATCTTGTTTAGGAGGATGAAACTTTATGTGGTAAGTAGCGCCGCAATTCTTACAGAGTCTCCTTCCAACTGCTCTTTCGATTAGAAGCTGTGTATCCAGAAATATATTTATCGCAGCATCAAGTTTAGTCCCCATTTCAGCTAATTCTTGATTTAAAACCTCAGCTTGGTTTATGGTTCGTGGATAGCCATCTAATAAGAAGCCATTTTTACAATCGCTTCTTCTAATTCTATCCCTAACGATGTCTACTACTAGTTTATCTGGGACAAGTAGGCCAGCGTCTAAATAAGATTTTACCTCTTTCCCAAGTGGTGTGTTTTCCTTTATGTTCATTCTAAATATATCTCCAGTTGATATGTGGGGGATATTGTATCTTTTAACAATCGCCGATGCCTGTGTTCCTTTTCCAGCTCCTGGCGGCCCCAACAATATTAGCCTCATTTCATCATCTCCTAATTAATTATTTTAAGAAACCTTTGTAGTGTCTCATTAACATTTGAGATTCGATTTGTTTTACAGTTTCAAGAACTACACCTACGACGATAATTACTGCCGTTCCACTAAAGTTTACCTGCATTCCCATTATCCTTGATATTAGAATTGGTAGTGATGCAAGTATTGCTAATGATACTCCTCCTACAAATGTAATCCTATTTACAACTTTTTGCAAGTAATCTGATGTTGGTTTTCCAGGTCTTATCCCAGGGATAAACCCACCGTGTTGTTGTAAATTCTTTGAGTATTCAACAGTATTGAATTGAATAGCTGTGTAGAAGTAAGTAAAGAATATGATCAAAATGATGTTTAATATCAAATATACTATCAATCCAACTGTGCCTTGTGGTGTAAAGTATTTAGTTATCCAACTAGAAACTCCACCTTTCCAGAACAGTGAAATTGTTTGTGGCAATGATAGCAATGACGATGCAAATATTACTGGAATTACTCCTGCCATCAATACCTTGATTGGTATGTGAGTGTTTTGCCCACCATACATTTTTCTTCCTACTACTCTTTTTGCATATTGTACTGGTATTTTTCTTTCACCCTCTTGAAGAGCGACTACAAATGCAACTGTCAATAACATGATGATTAAATATATTATTATCGATATAATGCTAACTTGTCCTGCTTGCACTAATCTGAACTTCGATATGAAATCAGATGGCAACTTTGCGATTATGCCTATGAAAATTAAAAGTGAAATACCATTTCCAATTCCTTTTTCTGTGATCAACTCACCAATCCACATCAAGAATGAAGTTCCTGCAACCATAGAAAGTATAACTATTACGGTTTGCATTGCATTTGTTGTTTCCAATGCGGATCTGAACAGACCAAATGTATAGCCAGATGCAGTGATGATTGCAAGTAATACTGAACTGTATCTAGTAATTCTGTTTATCTTCTTTCTACCTTCTTCGCCTTCTTTGGCTAATTCCTCTAATCTAGGTATTGCAATTGTAAGAAGTTGAATTATGATAGATGCTGTGATATATGGATATATATTTGCTGCGAATATACTAAAATTACTAAATGTTCCACCTGCCATCATGTCTAAAAATTGTAAGATGCTTCCTTGATTAGAGTTAAATATAGATCTTATTATCTCTTTGTTCATATAAGGAACTGGTATTGCTGCACCTAATCTTACAACTCCTAGCATCAACATGGTAAATATCATTTTCTTTCTGAGTTCAGGTATCTTCCATGCATCTCTTAAGGTAGTAAGCATCTAAATCACCTCTACCTTTCCTCCGCAAGCTTCGATTTTCTCAGCAGCAGATTTGCTAAATTTATGAGCTTTAACCGTAAGCTTTACATTCAATTCTCCGTCGCCGAGAACTTTTATTCCTACTTTGTCTTTATTCAATTTAACAATTCCCGCTTCTAATAGAGCTTCTGGAGTAACGACGGTGTTTTCTTCAAATCTATTTAAATCCGATAGATTAACTATAGCATATTCTTTGGCAAAAATATTTGTAAATCCTCTCTTTGGAGTTCTTCTGAATAGTGGCATTTGCCCACCTTCAAAACCTGGTCTAACTCCACCTCCCGATCTAGCATTTTGCCCTTTATGACCTTTTCCGGAAGTTTTGCCGTGGCCTGAACCTATTCCTCTACCTAATCTCTTCTTTTCTACGGAGCCTCCTCCAGCATTTGGTCTAATGTTGTTTAGCTTCAATTAGCACACCTCCTTTACTAGTCTATTATTTCAACCATGTAGTTTATTTTATTAATCATACCTCTGATTTGAGGGGTATCATTTTTTTCAATAATTTGGTTAACTTTCCTGAATCCAAGTGCTTCTACAACTTTTCTTTGGCTTTCAGGCTTCCCAACGGGACTCTTAATAAGCTTAATTTTAATTGTAGCCATTTTTCTCCCCCTAACTGAATAATTCTTCTACTGTTTTCCCTCTTGATCTTGCAACATCTTCAGCTCTTTTTAATGAGCTTAGAGCTTCCATTGTAGCATTGACTACATTTCTAGGGTTATTTGTTCCAAGGGATTTTGTCCTTATGTCTTTTATTCCAGCTAATTCGCATACTGCACGAACTGCTCCCCCTGCAATAACTCCTGTACCTTCTTTAGATGGTTTTAGAAGTACTCTTCCTGCTCCAAATACTCCAGTTATTTCATGAGGTATTGTTGTTCCAACTAGAGGTACTTCAATGATATGTTTTTTAGCATCTTGTACAGCTTTTCTGATAGCTTCAGGTACTTCCAAAGCTTTAGCCATTCCTACTCCTACATGGCCATTTCCATCTCCTACTACTACAAGTGCACTAAATCTAAAGTTTCTACCGCCTTTTACAACTTTCGTAACACGGTTTATGCTAACAACTCTTTCTTGTAAATCTAATTCGCTTGCATCTATATATGAACGTTCCATTAATTCCCCTCCTTCTATTAGAACTTAAGGCCTGCTTCTCTTGCTCCGTCAGCAAGCTCTTTTACTCTCCCATGATAAATATATCCGCTTCTATCAAAGACAACTTCTGTTATGCCTTTTTCCATTGCTCTCTTAGCAATTGTTTGACCAATAACTTTTGCAGCTTCTTTGTTCTTTGTTGAACTTAAATTTAAATCTTTTTCTAGTGTAGAAGCTTGTGCTAAAGTGTGTCCATTTACATCATCTATGATTTGAGCATATATATGATTTGTGCTTCTATATACATTTAATCTTGGCTTCACAGGAGTGCCTTTTATTTTTTGCCTTACTCTAGTATGTCTAACTTTTCTTTTTTCGTTTTTATCTATTTTCTTTAGCAAATTTGTTCACTCCTTTCTACTTACCAGTTTTGCCGACCTTACGTCTGACAACTTCATTTGAGTATTTAATACCCTTGCCTTTGTATGGTTCTGGGCTTCTTAATTCTCTAATTTTTGCTGCATAGTTACCAACCTTTTGTTTGTCAATTCCTCTTACTATGATTTTATTTGGAGCTGGTACTTCTACAGATATTCCTTCTGGATCAGTTAATTCAACTGGATGAGAATATCCTAGAGTAAGAACTAATTTGTTTCCTTGTTTTGCAGCTCGATAACCTGTTCCTACAATATCCAAACTCTTCTCAAATCCTTCTGTAACTCCTGTAATCATGTTTGCTATCAAAGTTCTTGAAAGTCCATGTAGTGATTTATGTCTCTTTAAATCAGATGGTCTGGATACAGTCAATACTCCATTATCTATTTTTATTTCCATATCTGGACTAATTTGTTCTGTTAATGTTCCTTTTGGGCCTTTTACTTCTACCAAGTTCTTATCAGATATTTTTATTTCTACTCCACTTGGTATATTGATAGGCTTCAACCCAATTCTTGACATGAGTGCACCTCCTATTCAAATAAATATTTATTACCAAATGTAGCAGATTACTTCCCCGCCTACATTTTCCTTTCTAGCTTGACGATCAGTCATTATTCCTTTTGATGTAGATACGATAGCTATTCCTAATCCACCTAAGACTCTAGGTAGTTCTTCGCTCTTTGCATATACCTTAAGTCCTGGCTTAGAAATTCTCTTGATTCCACTGATGATTTTTTCACCATTTTTACCGTATTTTAAATCTATTCTAATGATCCCTTGCTTCCCATCGTCTATAACATCAAATCCCTTTATGAATCCCTCATCTAAGAGAATCCTTGCGATTTCCTTCTTTATTTTTGACGCTGGTATATCAACTGAATCGTGCTTTGCATTGTTTGCATTTCTGATTCTCGTTAGCATATCTGCGATTGGATCTGTCATCATAGTTGTTACCTCCTTTCAAACGTTAGTTTTACCAACTAGCTTTTTTAACACCTGGAATTTGTCCGCTATATGCCAATTCTCTAAAGCAAATACGGCAAACACCATATTTCCTCAAATAAGCATGAGGTCTTCCACAAATCTTGCATCTATTATATTCACGTGTGCTAAACTTTTGTTTTCTTTGTTGTTTAGCAATCATCGATTTTTTAGCCAAATTATTTCCCTCCTTTTTACTTTCTAAAAGGCATACCCATCTTTTCCAAGAATACTTTTGCTTCTTCGTCAGTCTTGGCACTTGTTACGATAATAATGTCCATACCTCTTATAGATTCTACTTTATCGTATTCTATTTCTGGGAATATAAGCTGCTCTTTTATACCAATCGCATAGTTTCCTCTTCCGTCAAAGGATGTGTCGCTTACGCCTCTAAAGTCTCTTACTCTAGGTAGGGCTATATTCATGAATTTATCTAAAAAGTCGTACATTCTTTCGCCTCTAAGTGTTACCTTAGCGCCGACATTCATGCCTTCTCTTACTTTAAAGTTAGCTATTGATTTCTTTGCTTTGGTTACAACAGGTCTTTGCCCTGTGATTAAAGCTAATTCGTTTACTGCTGCTTCCAAAACTTTAGGGTTTTCTCTAGCTTCTCCTATTCCCATGTTTATTACAATCTTTTCTAATTTAGGTACTTCCATAACGTTTTTGTAGTTGAACCTTTCCATCATGGCAGGAACTACTTCTTCCATGTACTTTGTTTTTAATCTGGAAGTCATTTATTTACCTCCTCTCACTGTTATTTATCTAAAACTTCTCCGCATTTTTTACATACTCTTACTTTTGTTCCATCAGCATTGAATTTATGTCCTATTCTAACGCCTTTTTTGTCTTTTGAACAGTAGAACATAACTTTTGAAGCATTTATAGGTGCTTCATATTTTACAATGCCTCCTGGATTTGTTGGGCCTTGAGGTTTTTTATGTCTTGTGACAATATTTACACCCTCAACTATAACTTTATTTTCTCTAGGTAAAACTCTCATTACTTTTCCAGTTTTGCCTTTGTCTTTTCCTGAAATTACTAATACTGTGTCTCCACTTTTAATGTTCACGCTCTACACCTCCTCTTAAATTACTTCCGGTGCCAAGGATATAATCTTCATATAATTTCCTCGTCTCAATTCTCTTGTTACTGGTCCAAAAATACGAGTTCCTACTGGGTTCTTGTCGTCTTTGATAATTACTACTGCATTGTCATCAAATTTTATATATGAACCGTCAGATCTTCTTACTCCTCTTTTAGTTCTAACGATAACAGCCTTTACTACTTGGCCCTTCTTAACAACTCCACCAGGTGTTGCACTTTTGACAGTACAAACTACTACATCCCCGATATTTGCATACTTTTGATTATTGCCTCCTAAAACTCTAATTACTAAAACTTCTTTAGCTCCAGAATTGTCGGCAACTCTTAAACGGGTTTCGGTTTGAATCATTCAAAATACCTCCCTTCGCCTAATAACTTATTTTGCTCTTTCTATGATTTCTACGACTCTCCATCTCTTGTCCTTGCTGAGTGGTCTAGTCTCCATTATTTGTACTTTATCTCCAACTTTGCATTCATTGTTTTCGTCATGAGCTTTGAATTTTGTGGTTCTTCTTATTTGTTTTTTATAAACTGGATGAGTAACAATTGATTCTATAGCTACGACTACAGTTTTATCCATTTTGTCGCTTACTACAGTCCCTATTCTTACTTTTCTATTTCCTCTTTCCATTTAGAGATTAAACCTCCTTCCTTATGGACAATTCTCTTTCACGTGCGATTGTCTTTACACGAGCTATATCTTTTTTAACCGAATTTATCCTCATTGGATTGTCTAGTTGGCCTGTTGCCATTTGAAACCTCAAATTGAATAGCTCGGATTTTAAATCTAATAATTTTGCATTTAATTCTTTATCCGACATTTGGCGAATTTCTTTAGCTTTCACTAGCTTCACCACCCTTATCTTGCGTATCTTCACGTGTTACAAACTTTGTCTTAATTGGGAGCTTATGAGCAGCAAGTCTCATTGCTTCTCTTGCGTCTTCTTCTGATACTCCACCCATTTCGAAAAGTATTCTTCCTGGTTTAACTACTGCTACCCAATATTCTGGTGATCCTTTTCCTGAACCCATACGAGTTTCAGCAGGTTTTTCAGTAACTGGTTTATCAGGGAATATCTTAATCCAAATGTTTCCGCCTCTTTTTACATATCTTGTCATTGCTCTTCTGGCAGCTTCTATTTGATTAGATGTAATCCAAGCTGGTTCTAAAGCTTGAAGTCCAAATTCTCCATATGTTATTTTAT
Organism: Tissierellaceae bacterium; assembly: GCA_018434075.1. Classification (GTDB taxonomy): domain Bacteria; phylum Bacillota; class Clostridia; order Tissierellales; family Tissierellaceae; genus Soehngenia. The sequence goes on along the minus strand of JAHDQA010000121.1, from coordinate 4,646 downwards.
TTCCTCTAGATGCTGTACCTTTCATTCTACCTCTTTGCACTTTACGATGTTTAACTCTTTTAGGCATTAACATGTTTACTTTCCTCCTTCCTACGACGGTATTTACTCTTCAGTCGCTTCTACTATTTCTTTTTTTTCATTCTTTTTGGTAGGAAGAACCTCTCCTTTGTATATCCAAACCTTTACTCCGATTTTCCCATATGTTGTATTTGCTTCTGCAAATCCATAATCTATATCAGCTCTAAGTGTTTGAAGAGGTATGGTTCCTTCACTATATCCTTCTGTTCTAGCCATATCAGCTCCACCAAGTCTTCCTGATACTTGAGTCTTTATACCTAATGCTCCTGTTCTCATTGTCCTTTGGATAGCTTGCTTCATGGCTCTTCTAAATGTAACTCTTCTTTCTAATTGAGAAGCTATGTTCTCAGCTACTAGTTGAGCATCTAATTCTGGTATTTTTATCTCTTCTATGTTAATAGCTACACTCTTATTTGTCATTTTCTCTAAGTTTTGTCTTAATTCTTCAACTCCTGCTCCGCCTTTTCCTATTACCATTCCAGGTTTTGCAGTGTGTATTGTGACTTTGATTTTGTTTGCTGCTCTTTCAATCTCAATCCTAGATACTCCAGACAAGTAAAGCTCTTTTTTAATATATTCTCTTAGTTTAAAGTCTTCTACTAAATATTCATTAAATGTCTTATCATTGGCATACCATCTTGAATCCCAGTCTTTTATAATGCCAACCCTAAGACCATGTGGGTTTACTTTTTGACCCATTAACTATTCCCCTCCTTTTACTCGCGTTCTTTAATAACGACTCCGATGTGACTACTCCTTTTTAATATAGGGTATGCCATTCCTTTTGCTTTTGGTCTGTATCTTTTTAATCTTGGACCATCATTCGCATATGCTTTATACACATAAAGGTCATCTCTGTTCATGTTAAAATTGTTTTCGGCATTTGCTATTGCAGATTTCAACACTTTTTCTAATTCTCTCGCACCTCTTTTAGGTGTAAATTTTAAGATTGAAAGAGCTTCATCTACTTGCTTGCCTCTGATTTCTGCACAAATGAAATTGACCTTTCGTGGTGAAATCCTAACATATTTGGCTACAGCTTTAGCTTCCATGATTATACCTCCTTCACTTTATTTTTTTACACCTGATGATTTTTCCGATTTATCAACATGGCTTCTAAATGTTCTTGTCAATACAAATTCTCCAAGCTTGTGTCCTACCATATCTTCAGTTATATATACAGGTACATGCTTTCTCCCATCGTGAACAGCAATAGTGTGTCCGACTAATTGAGGATATATAGTAGATCTGCGAGACCAGGTCTTAATTACTTTTTTCTCGTTTGTTTTATTGAGTTCCTCTACTTTTTTTAGTAGGTGGTCATCAATGAAAGGTCCTTTCTTTAAGGATCTGCCCATTTCGTTTCCTCCTTTCACAAATTCCTATTTTGTCCTTCTTCTTATTATATATTGGTTGGATTTTTTATTTTTCTTTCTTGTCTTATATCCTAAAGCTGGTTTGCCCCATGGTGTCATTGGTGATGGCAATCCTATAGGAGCTCTTCCTTCTCCACCGCCATGTGGGTGATCTACTGGGTTCATTGCCGATCCTCTTACTGTAGGTCTTATTCCCATATGTCTTTTTCTACCAGCTTTTCCAATCGTTACGATCTCATGGTCAATATTTCCAACTTGGCCTATTGTTGCACGGCATTCGATTGGAACTAATCTGAATTCTCCTGATGGCAATCTCAATTGAGCATATTTTCCTTCTTTACCCATCAATTGAGCTTCAGCTCCAGCTGATCTAGCTAATTGTGCACCTTTTCCAGGTTTTAATTCTATATTATGCACTGTTGTTCCAACAGGAATATCTTTTAATTTAAGTGCATTTCCAACTTTTATGTCTGCATTTTCTCCTGAGTAAATTACATCTCCAACTTTTAAGTTATGTGGAGCAATAATGTATCTCTTTTCTCCATCCGCATAATTTATAAGAGCTATATTAGCTGTTCTGTTTGGATCATATTCTATAGATGCTACTTTCCCTGGAATACCGTCTTTATCTCTTTTAAAGTCAATTATTCTATATTTTCTTTTAGCTCCGCCGCCTCTGTGTCGAATTGTTATTCTCCCTTGGGCGTTTCTCCCACTGCTTCTATTTAAACTAACCAATAGTGACTTTTCAGGCTCAGTCTTGGTAATTTCTTCAAATGTTGACACGCTCATCTGTCTTAGTGCAGGGGAAGTAGGTTTAAATTTCCTGATACCCATTTGTTTTCCCTCCTTTTAGTTTTACAATTACATGCCTTCGAAGAATTCTATTGATTTAGAGTCCTCAGCTAATTTCACTATTGCTTTCTTCCAGCTTGGTCTTCTTCCCTTTGTATATCCTTGTCTCTTCTCTTTCCCAAGCATATTCATAGTGTTTACTTTTTCCACTTTAACTCCAAATATATTTTCTATGGCCTTTTTGATTTCTGATTTATTAGCATGTTTATCGACAACAAATGTGTATTTTCTTTCTTCCATATCTTCCATGCTTTTTTCAGTTATTATTGGCTTTATGATTATATCGTGTGGAATTTGCATTATGCATACACCTCCTCCACTTTTTTAACAGCCTCTTTAGTAATTATGAATGAATTGTATTTTAATATGTCATAAACATTGATTGTATTTACGTATGCAGTTTGAACATTTGGTATGTTTCTAGCTGCTAAAATTACATTTTCATCTCTTTGATCAATTACTATAAGTGCTTTTTTATCAGCTTTTAAGTTGTTCAATATGTTTATCATTTCTTTAGTCTTAGGTGCGTTTAACTTTAAATCATCGACTACAATCATTTCGTTTTCAACGACTTTTGAAGTCAATACTGATTTTAAAGCTAGTCTCTTAACTTTCTTTGGAACGCTGTAGCTGTAATCCCTTGGTTTTGGTGCGAAAACAACCCCTCCACCTTTCCATTGTGGTGAACGAATGCTTCCTTGTCTTGCTCTACCTGTTCCTTTTTGTCTCCAAGGTTTTCTTCCACCGCCTCTTACTTCTGCTCTGGTCTTAGCAGATTGAGTGCCTTGTCTTTTATTTGCTAATTGATTTTTTACTACTTCGTATACAGCGTGTTCATTTATCTCAATGCCGAAAATGTCATCGCTAAGTTCCATCTCTTCTACTACTTCTCCGTTTATATTGTAAACATTAACTTTAGGCATTTTAATCCTCCTTTCGTGAAAAAATTACTTCTTTACTGTTTCTTTGATTGTTACTAATCCCTTTTTAGGTCCTGGAACTGCTCCTTTTATAAGAAGTAAGTTTTTATCTGCGTCAACTCTTACTACTTGTAAGTTTTGTACAGTGACTTTCTCATTTCCCATTCTACCCATCATTCTATGGCCTTTGAATACTCTTCCAGGATATGTTCCTGCTGCCATACCACCTGGCATTCTGTGAAATTTGGAACCATGAGATTCTCTACCTCTTCCAAATCCATGTCTTTTAATGACACCTTGTGTTCCTTTTCCTTTTGAAGTTCCTGTTACATCTACTTTATCTCCAACAGAGAATACATCTGCTTTGATCTCTTGACCGATTTCAAATTCATCTGGATTCTCAACTTTAAATTCTCTTAAATACTTTTTATATGCTACATTCGCTTTGTCGAAGTGTCCTTTTATTGGCTTTATAACTCTTCTTTCTTTGACGTCTCCAAATGCAACTTGAATTGCATTGTAGCCTTCTTTTTCTTTAGTCTTTTTTTGTACTACATATACTGGACCTGCTTCGATAACAGTTACTGGAACTACATCTCCATTTTCAAGAAAAATTTGAGTCATTCCAATTTTTCTTCCCAATATGTTCTTCATCATTACACCTCCATTTTTATAGCGGATTGCCTAAGCAATCATATAAATTTCTATAGTTTTATTTCAATGTCTACACCTGCAGGCAAATTCAGCTTCATAAGCGAATCTACTGTCTTTTGATTAGGATTGATTATGTCTATGAGTCTTTTATGAGTTCTTTGCTCAAATTGTTCTCTGGAATCCTTGTATTTGTGCACTGCCCTAAGGATAGTAACTATTTCCTTTTCAGTAGGCAATGGTATAGGCCCAGACACTGTTGCTCCTGTTCTCTTTGCTGTCTCCACAATTTTTGCAGCAGAAGAATCTAAAAGTTCATGATCATAAGCTTTTAACCTAATTCTAATTTTTTGATTGTTTGCCATTGATTTCCCTCCTTCTATCGCATGTTTACTTGACATGCGACTTAAGACTCCGATAAACTTTGCCGGGTGTTTACTGGCTTTTTTTTAATTATCGGGAAGTCTTAAAGTCGCCCGATTTCAAACCGGACATTCTCAGTAAAAATTACCTGCACAAACTGCAGCAACCTCTTACCTCATCGCAATGCCATAATTTTAGACACTACTATAGTTTACACTAAAAATAGCTGTACTACAAGTGTTTTTTTAATTTTAGTTAAAAAACGCTAAATGCAAGTTAAAATGAAACACTTTTTATCTCTGTTAAAATGTATTATTTTTCTCTCTTAGAAGAGAATCTTTAATTTTTACTATTATCCTACATGCTCTTTTTTTAATTCTTCTTCAACTACTTCAATTGAGCT
>JAHDQA010000084.1 GCA_018434075.1 Tissierellaceae bacterium | reverse complement strand
TGCGCCGTGAAGCAATTCCCATTGCCAGTGACCAAAGCGGCTATTACTATGCAAAAACTGAAAATGAGCTGCGAGCCACTATCCGGCATATGAGGCGGAGGATTGCCGGTATCAGCGCCGCCATAAGGGGATTGAATCGCTCACTTTCGGATTTTGACAAAGCACAGACCCGACTGCCCTTTAAGGAGGGGGGTGAAGTCTCTGAATAGTTTTATGTCTTGGATAGGCGGAAAGAAATCGCTTCGTTATTTGATTGTAAATCTCTTTCCCCTCTACTATGAACGCTACATCGAAGTGTTCGGCGGAGCCGGTTGGATACTCTTTCATAAGAATCCCGGCAATGATTTTGAAGTCTACAACGATTTTAACAGCCTGCTTGTCAATCTCTATCGTTGTGTAAGGGACAAACCAAATGAGCTGATAGATGCTCTACGGTATTGCCTTAATTCCAGAGAGGATTTTGACTATGTAAAAAACTGTCTCGCTCGAGATAGCCCTGCATCAGACGTGCAAAAGGCGGCATGGTTCTATCAGCTCATCCGCTATAGCTATGCTTCAGGACTAACCAGTTTTGGCAGCCAACCCCATGACATTTGGGGCAATTTTCCACTGATTGAACAGGCTCATCGCAGGCTTGCAAAGGTAGTAATTGAAAATAAAGACTTTGAAAAGCTCATCAGGCAGTATGATCGTCCGGTGAGTTTTTTCTATTGCGATCCGCCTTACTTCGAAACCGAAGGCTACTATAAAAATGTTGGAGAGGATGGATTTACTGAAAAAGACCACATTCGCTTAAGGGATACCCTGATGAATGCCCAGGGCAAATTCCTGCTTTCCTACAACGATTGTGAATTTATCAGAGGGCTCTACGATGCACCGGGTATTCAAATTGATGCCTATACCCGCATCAATAATATCAAACAGCGATATGACGGCGGTGCGCAGTTTCCTGAAATCCTTATCGCTAATTACGATATGCAGGAGCGTGGGCTAAGTGTCCCATCACAGATGAATCTATTTGATGCGGGGATATCTGGGCTTATGCCAGATGATGAGTAACACAGCCCTTGCAACTGGGCAAATATTTTAACGGAGGAATATATTTATGAAGAAAAATCAGGAAAAGAAAGAAACAGAACAGGACATTCTTGAAGAAATGCTGGATGGAACATCCCTTGCTGATGCGGAGGTGATGGATGTTATCACCGGCGAAAATATCTGCGTAATTGTAAACGGTGAAATGACGGTGCTGGAGCTTGTAAAGGTAATAGATACCCTTAGCGCACTTGCTTCCGATCTGACCGTAATACTGGCACAGGCCTGCGGTTTCTGCGATAACTGCGGAGATGTTTGTAATTGCAAAGATTCCGACGATTGTCAGGAAGTACTAAAGAGGTGGGTAGCTCATTGCGAGCTTTGTCAGAGTTTACTGGATGGAAGCGGGGATATCCATCTTCCCAGCTATGTCTTGGAGGAAGCCGGTATTCCGACAGATGCCAAGTTAGAAGCTTATGTCGATGAGGATAGCGGTGGGATTACTGTTGTAGAAGCAGATATACAAGAAGATATTACCGATGTGCCTTCCGGCATACTTGCAATTCTTGCTTCAGCCGGTATCTGTCTCGCTAAGCTGGATGAACTTATTATGTTGGAGGAAGTTGTCTACGGTCAAGGAGAAATTTTTAATAATTAATAAAGCAGAAGCCTAAAATTGATACTTTAACTTTTCGTAAGTGGCTTTAGATTAAAGGCAGGTGAAAAAATGCAAGGGATTACGAAAAAAGGAGGCCTCATTTCCTATTATGGCAATCCAGCGGGATATACCGATAAGGGAAATGCCGTTGTGGATTCTATCTTCAAAAATGAGGAATTTACAAGCTGGCTTCAGGAGCATGATCTTGTTCCCCTATGGACGGACGGTGTTATGGAGCGGCTTCTTGCGGGAGAGCAGCTGACAGGTAGTATGGAGGCTGCTGCACTGCTGAAAGGTGTTCGTATCTGGCAGCTTAAGCCAGATACGGATGTGTATATGAAATTTATTGGTTTAGACGAAATGACAAATCAGTTTGGAGAACCTGCTCCGGAACATTACAACATCGTTTATGATGGTCAGCTTGGAACAAATGATCTTGAAGCCATTTATAGCCGTTGCAATACAAATCATCCCCCTGGATATAAGGGGCATTCGCTGTCCATGTCCGATGTGGTAGAGCTTTATAACGAGGAAGGCAGCGAATTCCATTACTGTGATCGTTTTGGATTTAAACAGATCGCTTTTGAAGAAGGCAGTCAAACACAGGGCATGGCAGAGTCCATGTCACAATCATTTTAGGAGGAAGAAGTTATGCCAAAAAAAGCAACACCGGCTGCTCCCAAAAAGGAACAGTTTCAAGAAACACCGATGGATTTTGATGTACGCATTTATCCGGTAAAAACAGATGGCGCGCTGAAAGCCAATGCATCGGTCAATATCAATGGGTTTTTTGCCGTGTCTAAAGTCCGTATTTTAGAGGGCACAAAAGGCCTGTTTGTATCCATGCCCCAATATAAAGGGCAAAACGGCGAATACAAAGACATCTGCTTTCCCTGCACCAAGGAAGCAAAACAAGCCTTTGACAAGGCAGTACTATCTGCCTATGAGCAAACAATGGCACAAAAGCAGTCCAAGGAACAGATGCAGGAAGCCCCTGAACAGGAACAAAGCCAGCAAATGGCCGGAATGTAAGGAGGATTGCTAATGAGTACAAAAGTTAAAAGACCCACCAGCATTTTACTGATTTTTTGCGTAGTACTTTCTTTATTTGCAGGGAGTGCCTATGCAACCCATCGATACTTTGAAGATGCCAAGGGGCATTGGGCAGAGGAAGCAATTAATATCCTTGCAGAAAAGGGTGTAATTGCTGGCTATCCCGATGGGCTGGTTCACCCAGATAATATTATTACAAGAGCGGAATTTGCAGCTCTGATAACAAGAACGATGGAACTGCCGAAGCCTGACGGGCAGGATATCACAATCAGCTTTACTGATATTGCAGGACACTGGTCTAAGTCTGATGTAGAGGCTCTTGTCATTGCAGGGATTATCCAAAAAGGTGATTTTGGTGATAAGTTTTTACCTGATGAACCCATCACCCGAATGGAAATGATCCGTATGCTGGTCAGAGCCATGGGCAAGGAAACCCATGACCCATCCTGTCCATGTATGCTTGGATTTATAGATGAAAGTCAGCTTAGTGGGGAAGAAAAGGAATACATCTGTACCAGCAAGCACTACCACATTATAGATGGATACCCAGACGGTACGGTTCGTCCCGATAAGAATGCCACTCGTGGTGAAGCTTTTGAAATGTTAGTGGATACAGAAAAAGCTAAGGAACAGATAAAAAAAGAAGAATCGGAAAAACAGCCAGTCATAAAACCGGAGGAAAAGCCTTCAGGTAATGGAGGTTCTTCCTATGTGCCAGCCCCTCAGTTTACCTTCATCCTTCCCGAAGCTACCTATACAGCCGATGAAATTAAGGTTGAAGCAAACAGCCGCTATGTCAGCAGTATTATATGGACAGTTCAAAAAGACGGACTTCCAGCGGTGCTAACAGATATTATCAAAGGCGAGCTGACAGCCGATGGAGGTACAGTACAGTTTTTACAAACCGGTAGTTTTACTCTAATAGCCACTGTTAAAAACAGTCGAGGTGTGGCGGCAAATTATGAACAGGCTATCACTGTTTATCCAATGGTTTCAGCTGATTTTAAGCTGCCTGAAACAGCACACACCGATACTTCTGTCGCTGTAGAACTTTCAGTCGAAAACCTGGGAAGTAATGCAGTTGTATGGTCTTTGGAAAAAGACGGTGTAGCTGTAGAAATCATTGAGGCTCTCACAGGAGAACTAAACCCTCAAGGCAGCACAGTGTTGTTCAAAGAAAAAGGCATTTATATCCTGACCGCTTCTATTACAGACGAACTTGGAAAAACGGTCAAGGCCTCCGATACCATCACCGTCTACCCTGTGGCAGAAGTAAAGCTTGAACTGCCTGCTGTTTCCCATACAGATAAAACAGTAGCAATAGAGACTGAAACCAAGGCTACGGATGACTTATCCGTAGCTTACACATTGACTCGAAACGGTGAGCCTGCCGATATTAGTACATTTATAGAAGGAAACCTTGCTAACGGCAGTATTCGCTTTAAGGAAAAAGGTGTGTACACGCTGACCGCTTCTGTTACCGATATCACGGGCAGAGTGTTTGCTGATACAGCCACTATCACGGTATACCCTGTTGGCTCAGCCGGATTTTATCTGCCTGAAATCTTCCATACAGATAAGGCCGTTACAGTGGAAGCTGTATTTGATGAAATCGGCAGTCATGCCGCCTACTGGTCATTAACCCATAACGGAAAGGAGATTACCCTATCAGATGCAGCTACAGGTACGCTCACCAATTCGGGAGGTAATCTGCAATTTAAGGAGAAGGGCAGCTATCTTCTAAAGGCGAAATTTACCGATGATGGCGGCAGAAGCTACAGCTATGAACAAAGCTTCAAGGTATATCCAGT
>JAHDQA010000081.1 GCA_018434075.1 Tissierellaceae bacterium | reverse complement strand
TTGAGAAGATATTCCCCTCTGGCTTCACAAAACAAATTATGTCTATCAAAAATTTGTAAGGTTAAATTAGACCCCTAAATTTGTAAGACTAAATTAGACTGTTTTTGAAAAGGGGGTCTAATTTACTTTTACAATTAACTAAATTTGCCTTTATGTTTAAAAGTCTAATTTTCTTCTTTAAATTTTTTTGATTTTGTTGTAAACTATTCATAGAAATCACCCTTTTGTGTTTTGTTTTTTTGTAATTATATTTTAACACTTAAAAGGGATAATTTCTTTTAATTTTTTTGAACAAAAATTTCTTTAATTTCAATGCCTTTCGGCATTACTTGCCGAATCCAAGTTAAATAAAGTGCTAAGAAGCTTGCTTTTTATAGTAAGCTTCTTAGCGCTTTTTCTTTGTGATTCACTTATTTATGATCTAATACTAATAATTTATGTTTTATAAGTTTTAATGTATACTTTACAAAGAATTTCTATATAGTATCATTTGCTATATTGCTAATCTACTTTAATATTTTCAGAAGGCTTATTGGATTTTTTAAAGATTTCCCTAGGATCTATTTGTGTCAACACTACAGCTATAAATACTAGAATGCACCCTATGATTTCCTTTGGAGTCATGGATTCCTTTAGGAATATGGCCCCACTTATTGCAGAGAATACCGCTTCTAAGCTCATAATAAGCGAAGCAACTGTTGGGCTGGTATATCTTTGGCCTATTATCTGCAATGTATAAGCTACTCCTACTACCATAATTGCAGTGTAGAGAATAGGACCAGCACAATCTATTATGGCTTTGATGTTAGGCTTTTCAAATATGAAAGCTGCAATTAAAGATAAAATGCCTGTAGTCACAAACTGCATACAGGATAGCTTAAGGCTTTCTGTTTTAGTTGTATAGTAATCCACAAGCATTATATGAAATGCCCAGAAAAGGGTTCCAGCAAGAACTATCCCGTCACCTATTTCCATTGAAAAGCCTTCTTTGATAGTAAGCATATAGAGGCCAACTACTGCTAGTATTACCCCTATCCATGTATATGAATCCACTTTTTTTCTCATGAACAAACCAATAATAGGAACAAGGACAATGTACAATGCTGTTATGAATCCAGCCTTTCCTGCTGTTGTATATACCAATCCCCACTGTTGCAATGAAACTCCACAGAACAGTGCTAAGCCGCAGAGAATTCCCCCTCTAATTAGATCTTTCTTATTGTATACCAACTCGTCTTCACCATTGCTGGTGCCTGCTATTTGATTATCCTTTTTCTTTTTAGCAGCATCGAATATGAATATTAAAGGCAGAAGCACTACAGCCCCAAGAAGAAACCTTGAAGCTCCAAAGGTAAAAGGTTCAACGTAATTCATTCCTAATTTCTGGGATACAAAGGATGTTCCCCATATGATTGCAGTTAATAAGAGAAGTATACTTCCTTTTAAGCTTTTCATCCCATTCACCTGCCATATTGCATATTATAAGTACACAAGCTAATTATAGCATAATGAGGTTTTAAAATGTATATTTTCATGCCCATCAACTTTTTTCTTTTTATAAAGGAATTTTTATATTTTCGTAGAATTTGAGATATGAGAATATGCCTGATAGGGAAGGAGAATTTCATTAGAAATAAAAGTAAGATAATAAGCTTAGTAAGAGATAACTTAGAGATTCTCAACAATTCCAATTAGTGTGGCATTTTGCGTTTGACTTAGGTCTCTTTTAAATATATAATATTGACAATGATAAATGTATACCCAAATAATATTTAGGAGGCATTTTATGGTATTCGAACACATATTGGAAGTTGCAGTGCCTTATATCACATCTTTTCTTGAACTTATCGGAGTTTCCATTATTGTCGTTGCAGCGGTAAGAAGCGTTTTCCACTTTTTTAAAAATGGATTCAATTTTAGCGATGACGAGGTTGGGTTTGCTTTTGCCAAAGCTATGTCATTGAGCTTAGAGTTCAAATTAGCCGCTGAGATAATAAAAACAGTGCTGATTAGAAATATTGACGAATTTATAATACTTGCTGCAGTAGCAATTCTTAGAGTAGTTCTTACATTCGTA
>JAHDQA010000146.1 GCA_018434075.1 Tissierellaceae bacterium | reverse complement strand
TGAGAAGATATTCCCCTCTGGCTTCACAAAACAAATTATGTCTATCAAAAGTTTGTAAGGTTAAATTAGACCCCTAAATTTGTAAGACTAAATTAGACTGTTTTTGAAAAGGGGGTCTAATTTACTTTTACAATTAACTTAGGATAAAAATTTCTATAAAAGGGTAAAAATAGTATTGAAATGATGGAAAAATTTTTATATAATATACTAAGGTCAAAGATAGTCAAAGACAAATAATACAACTGCGACCAAGAAAGTAGGTGATGAGTATGGAGTATAAAGACTACTATAAGATACTTGAAGTAGATAAAAATGCAACTCAAGATGAGATTAAAAAATCCTTCAGGAGATTGGCAAAAAAATATCACCCAGATTTGCACCCAGATGATCCGAAAGCACAAGAAAAGTTTAAAGAGATAAATGAAGCGTATGAAGTACTAGGTGATGAAGAGAAAAGGAAGAAATACGACCAGTTTGGACAATACGGATTTTCTGGCGGCGAGCAATTTGACCCATCACAATTTGGATTTGGAAATTTCCAAGGTGGCAGAACATATACTTATACTACAGATAATATGGGAGATTTCAGCGACTTCTTCAATTTGATATTCGGAAATGACATGGGTAGCTCTAGAACTAGAGGATTTGACATAGGAGATATATTCGGGCAAAGAAGCTCTCAAAGAAAGCAAAAAAGGCAAGCTCCAAGCTATGAAGCTGAACTTACGATAAGCCTTGAAGAAGCATATAAAGGTTCAACAAGAGATGTGATGCTAAATATAAATGGAGAAAATAAGAATATAACTGTAAAAATTCCTAAAGGGATAACCGAAGGCAAGAAAGTAAAAGTAAAGGGCCAAAAATGGGGATTAGATGGTGACATACTCTTTAAGATAAATATAAGAGAAGATGAAGATATTAGATTGGAAGGGCTAGATGTATACAAAAAAGTAAAAGTGTATCCATGGCAAGCATACTTTGGAGATAAGGTCGTAGTGACCACATTAGATGGCAAAATTAGAGTTGAAATACCTGAAAAGACTAACACAGGGAAGAGATTAAGACTAAACAAAAAAGGATTTGTTGACTTAAAAGGCAATAAGGGCGATTTATATCTTGAAATTGAAATAGTAAATCCTTTAAATATGACAAAAGAGCAAGAAGATCTGTACAGAAAATTAAAAGAGATAACCACTCAAGAATTAAATAATTAAGCGAGGTGATAGTATGGATTTAGAAAAATTCACACAAAAAAGCATAGAAGCTATACAAGAATCACAAAACATAGCAATTAGATTAGGCAATCCTCAATTGGAAGATATCCATATTCATTTAGCACTTTTAAATGACAGAGATGGACTAATCCCAAGAGTATTGTCGCTTATGGACTTGAATCCAGAATTAGTAAAAGCTGATGTAGAAAGAAAAGTAGAGAAACTTCCAAAACAAACAGGAGGATCACTATATCCAAGCAGGACATATTCGAAGATATTGGTTGATGCAGAAGAAGAAGCAAAGAAATTCAACGACCAATATGTTAGCGTTGAACACCTCTATTTAGCGATATTAAATCAAAAGGGATCTATGTCAGAGGAGATTCTCAAAAAATACAATATAAATAGACAAAACTTTTTAGAAGCATTGAGAAAAGTAAGAGGAAATCAGACAGTAACATCAGATAATCCTGAAGCTACTTATGAGGCTCTTACCAGATTTGGAAGAGACCTCGTTGATGAGGCTAGAAAAGGTAAACTTGATCCTGTAATAGGAAGAGACAATGAAATAAGAAATGTAATAAGGATACTTTCAAGGAGAACAAAAAACAACCCAGTGTTAATAGGGGATCCAGGAGTAGGTAAGACAGCTATAGTAGAAGGCTTAGCACAAAGAATTGTAAATGGAGATGTACCAGAAGGTTTAAAAGATAAGACTATATTTGCTCTTGACATGGGTGCGTTGATAGCAGGAGCAAAATACAGAGGAGAATTTGAAGAAAGGCTAAAAGCAGTATTGTCAGAAATTCAGAAGTCAAATGGAAGGATAATACTGTTTATAGATGAAATTCACAACATTGTTGGTGCTGGTAGAACAGAAGGAGCAATGGATGCATCTAACCTTTTAAAACCAATGCTAGCAAGAGGAGAATTGCATACAATAGGTGCCACAACATTAGATGAATACAGAAAATACATCGAAAAAGATGCAGCGCTAGAAAGAAGATTCCAAAAGGTTCTAGTATCTGAACCAACAGTAGAGGATACAATATCTATACTAAGAGGACTTAAAGAAAAATATGAAATTCACCATGGGATTAGAATTTCTGACGGAGCTGTAATAGCTGCAGCAACACTATCTGACAGATATATCACAGATAGATTTTTACCTGATAAAGCAATTGATTTAATGGACGAAGCTTGTGCGATGTTAAGGACAGAAATTGACAGCATGCCTCAAGAAATAGATGAAGTGCGCAGAAGAATACTTCAATTAGAAATTGAAAGAGAAGCTCTCAAAAAAGAAACTGATGAAGCTTCTAAACAAAGGCTGCAAAAGCTAGAAATGGAACTTTCAGAGTTAAAAGATAAATTCAATCTATTGAAAGCTCAATGGGAAGAAGAAAAGAAAGAAATTGAAAAAGTAAAGAATATCAAAGAGGAAATAGACAAAGTAAAACGAGAGATTGAAGAAGCAGAAAGAAACTATGACCTTGAAAGACTTTCACAACTTAAATACGGTAGGCTAGTGGAATTAGAAAAGCAATTGGCAGAAGCTCAACAAAAAGACAACACTAGAGAAAGAATGCTCAAAGAAGAAGTAACTGAAGAAGAAATTGCTGAAGTAGTTGCAAAATGGACTGGCATACCTGTAAATAAATTACTTGAAACTGAAAGAGAAAAACTTCTAAATCTTGGGAATATATTGCATCAAAGAGTTATAGGGCAAGACGAAGCAGTAGATGCTGTTGTTGATGCAGTTTTGAGAGCAAGAGCGGGATTAAAAGATCCAAATAGGCCAATAGGAAGCTTTATCTTCATCGGACCAACTGGAGTAGGTAAGACTGAACTCTCGAAAGCATTGACAGAAGCTCTATTTGACGATGAAAAGAACATGATTCGTATAGATATGAGCGAATATATGGAAAAATTCTCAGTATCTAGACTTATTGGTTCACCACCAGGATATGTAGGATATGAAGAAGGTGGACAACTTACAGAAGCAGTAAGACGAAAACCATATTCAGTAGTGCTATTCGACGAAATAGAAAAAGCTCATCCAGATGTATTTAATATATTGCTTCAAGTACTAGATGACGGTAGATTGACAGACAACCAAGGAAGGACAGTAGATTTTAAGAACACTGTCATAATAATGACTTCTAATATTGGCTCAAATTATCTATTAGAAGGATTGCTAGAAGAGGGACATATATCAGAACAGACTAAAGAAAAGATAAACGCTGAGTTAAGAAGGACATTTAGACCTGAATTCTTGAATAGGATTGACGAAATTGTAATGTTTAAACCATTGCAAAGGGATGAATTATTCAAGATAATTGATTTACAAATGAAACAAATAGAAAAACTTCTAGAAGATAGGAACATAACTATAAAATTGACAGATGAAGCAAAACAATTGATACTAAACAGATCATATTCAGTACAATACGGCGCAAGGCCAGTAAAGAGATTTTTACAAAAAGAAATTGAAACAAGACTAAGCAGGCTGATCATCGAAGGAAAAGTAAAAGATGGCAGCAAGATAACTGTAACAGTCAAAAACAATGAGATAGACTTAATAATTGAATAAAATAAAAGAAGCTAATTACTTTTAAAGTAATTAGCTTCTTTTTATGTAGCCGTGCACCTACCTTCGACTATCCCACTCCGAGCGGTACCTAGACAGTTAGCTCGAGTAAGGTTTCCCTGCGGCACACGGAAATTCTCACTTATCGCTGCTTCCTTCCGGACCTGACGAGGTTCATGAGTTTCCGTTGCGCAGGACCTGACTGTCAACACCACTTATCTAGGGCAGACCTCACAACAGGAAAGCCTCGAGTAGGACTTCAACCCTGCTATAGCGGATTGCAGGTTACAGGGCACCGCTACCTCCCCGTCTAGCACGGCAAAATTTATGATGGCGGAGAGAGAGGGATTCGAACCCTCGAGACGTTTATAGCGCCTACACGATTTCCAGTCGTGCGCCTTCGACCAGCTCAGCCATCTCTCCACTGATGATACAAAGAATATTATAGGACAAAATTTATTTTATGTCAAGGATAATGATTTTATTATATAAATAGGCAAAATGCAACTTAAAATGAAACACTTTTATCTCTGTTAATATGTCGTTGTTTATATATCTTGTGAACTCTTTTACATTATTTTACATCATTTGATGTTCTTCTCCCCTAGGGGAGAAGATTTTTGCTTTTGCTCTATGAATATTTTTTTAATTCTTCTTTAAACACTTCTCTTGCGCTTTTTCCATTTAATATTTTTCTCGGATAGTTATTTAGCCATTCTTGAATCTCTAAAATCTCTTTTTTACTGTATTTTGAAATTGCACAACCCTTTGGAATAAATCGTCTTATGTGGCC
>JAHDQA010000004.1 GCA_018434075.1 Tissierellaceae bacterium | reverse complement strand
TTTTTATTATTAATTTTTCAAAAAATATTTAATATTATTTTGCTAAAATCTATTGACTTTAATTAGCTGGTCTTTATTTTGTCAATTATCAGTCTACCATAAAATCTTGGGAATAGTTATTGAAATGTTTTATAAAAATATAATTTTAATTGAATTTATAAATATCTATGTTTTAAAACCGAGGACTATAGTGCTTAATTATCAATTCTAATCTAGATGTTGAGTTTCGAAGGAAGATACATCTATTATTTCAATTTATATAAGCGGCAAAGGTCAATTTTATAATTTCCTATTGAACTAACTTATATAATGATGTATTATATTATCAACTTCATATTTCTTTTAAGGTGTACTACTTAATAGGGAAATGCGTGAAACGCTGCAGCCCCCGCTACTGTATGTGGTATGCTTATCATTTATCCACTGTAGCTTTGCTATGGGAAGGTTTGATAAGTTTAAGCCATAAGCCAGGAGACCTGCCTTAAAGACTATGTTTTACTTTCGGAGGGAAAGGAGGAAACAAGAAACAATTAGTTTTATATTGTATTTTTGCTCCTTTTTAGGAGCTTTTTTTATGTTTATGAGGAGGTTTAAAATGAAACCAGATTATGATTTAATAAGTTATCCTTTTTTAAATGAAGATTCAAAAATTGTAGATCATGAAATTCTCACCGACAAGCTTTCTGCTTCTCTAGGCCATATATTGTCTCAAAACACTCCTTTAGAAAAAGAAACTTGGTGGCTATTGGAGAGAGTTTTGCACTTGAACGGCTCACTAAGAGGTAAAATGGCTATTTCCGAAGCTGATATCAAGGAAGGTTTGATAATGTATCATGTATTAAAAGATAGAAACAAAGACAGACTAATTAATTTTGTATACCCCACAGGTTCTAGTATTGCAACTTTATATCACAATGCAAGATGCGAAGCGAAAATTGTCACTAGAAATCTACATCTAATTGAAAAATCAGGTGTAATTGTGCCACAGGTGCTCATAGATTTTTCAAATTTGGCAGCTAATCTTCTGTTTGCATTTGCAATAGAAACCAACAGGCTTGAAAACATAAATGAAATTGAATTTATATCAAAATCTTATTAACTGGAGGAATTAGAATAAAATGAAAAATACTAAAAAAATTATACTGGCAGTACTTGCAATAGCCTTAGTTGCAGGAGTGTTTTTTGGAATAAACAAATACTTCCAAGGCAATGATCTCGAAAAAGACATTTATATCACAGTCATCAATGATACCACCGGAGAAGTGCTGATGGAAAAAACAAAATTTAAAACTGAAAAGGAGAATCTTGGAGATTTTCTAGAAGAAAATAAAGAAAAATTGAATGTGAAAATGACTGATACGCAATATGGAAGATTTTTAGATGGCTTGTTGGGTCTTGAAACTGCCGACATGACAAATGGACCTTGGTGGATGTATTCTTATAAATCCAAAGAAAAAGGACTTGATATGAAAATAGGAGAAGCTCCGGGCGTTGATTCGATAGGTCTTAACGAAGGAGATGAAATAGAATTCCACTATACTAAAGATATGGGAATGTAAAATGAGCAGTAAAAAAATAACACGAGTAGCCATGCTTGCAAGCATTTTGTATATTATTCAATTCATTGGCTCAGGGCTACTATATGTAGAGCTTGTGAACTTCACTATCCTCTTGTATGGGGTAAGCCTAGAAAGAGATGAATCGTATTTAGCCGTTGCCATATTTTGCTTTTTGGTGATGCTCACACGTGGCTTTGGGCTCTGGACAATAATGTATTTAGTTGTTTTCCCGCAATACGCTTTAATATATTCGACTGTAGGTAAAAGAATAAGATCTGAGTACGCACTTTCACTATTAGGTTTTTTCTTGGCGTTTATATGTGGAACTTTGATTGACATACCTTATATAATTGCTGCCGGATTAGACTATAATGGATTGATAGTTCGTTTATTGCTGGGATTTCAAGTATCTATAGTAAATGCTTTAGTTACTTTTGTTGCAACATTATTTTTGCTAAATCCTTTAAAAAAGCTTTTACTAAAGCTTAATACTTAAAAAGTAGAGCTTTTGCTCTACTTGCCCCCTTTTCTTCTAAGGCGAATTATCAAATAAACTATTATGGAAATAATAAATCCTTCTATTCCAATAGTTGTCATTACTCTTATTTCTTCAGTATTCCCAATTCCATTTGATATTCCTTTAATATAATAATAAATAGCTGTAATTAAAAATGCTATTGGCAATATAAGCCCTGTGATTTTATTTTCTTTTGTGGCAAATCCAATTTGTAAAAACAAAGTTATCAAGCCTAAAAGTAGATAAACAAGCAATAAATTCCCTTCCAATGTACCACCTTCATTTCAAGTTATTTTATCTTTTTCTAAATTATAATATATATAATCAAAAATATAAATAGACACCCCATAAAATAGGGGTGCCGCTATTATTTGTTTTCCAAGTCATACACTCTTTTGTATAAATTGATCAATCTACTTATTAAATTTTTCTCAGCAAGTGCAGTCATAAGTTGGTCTTGAGCATGCACTACAAGGAAATTTGGAACTTGGCTTTGCTTGCCTTGGACTAATTTATTTTGATAGTCATGCCCTTCATAAAATTCTTCATCAGCTTTTTCCAAGTGTTTTTTCGCATCATCAAATCTGCCTTCTTCTGCTGCCTCTAGCGCTTCGTACGCTTCGGCTCGTGCATTGCCTCCATGAAGCACTAGATTGTATATAATCTCTTCTAAATCCATTTCATCGATTTTATCATTACTCATTTGCAACTACTCCTTCTTGTTCTGAATTTATTAACTGTTTTTCATACATTTTAAAGAAAGGATAATATATGATTCCAGCAACTACTATATTTACAAGTTGCAATACTATCGCCTTCCAGTCCCCGCTACTAGAGATAAACCCACTTAAAAATACCGGCACTGTAAATGGAAGCTGTAGCAAGGGTTTTGCGACGATATTTGTAGCAAATGCAATATAGTTTATTGTTACTGCTGCCATAGGCGCCAACATGAATGGTATCATCAATATTGGATTTAATACTATTGGCGCTCCGAAAATTACAGGTTCGTTTATATTAAATATCGCTGGAACTAAAGATGCCCTTCCTATAGTTTTTAATTGTACAGATGCAGAGAACATGAACATGATTACCAATGGCCATGTAAGTCCTGAACCGCCTATGTGTGTAAACACATGGAAAAATGGTTCAGTTATAATTCCAGTTAACTCTGCTCCTGATGCTGCGGCTTCAGCATTTGCAGCTAATTGGCTCATCCAAAATGGATATGCTATAGAGGATACTACATTCATACCATGGATACCTAACGACCACAATAGCATCATTAAAATTGTCTCAGCTATTGCTGCTGGATAGCTATTTGAAGCTACAACTAGCGGTTGGAAAATTTGTATTACAAGCTGTGGCAAAGTTATTTGGAAATTTGACCAAACTATCCATTCTACTCCCCACGCGAGTATGATCATAGTAAACATAGGAATTAAAGCTATAAAGCTTCTCACTACATATGGAGGCACTTGCTCAGGCATTTTAATAATTAATCCTCTTTTGTTGAAAAATCTGACTACTATAGGTGTTATTATACCTACTATGATGGCAATAAACAGCCCTTGCCCTCCTAAATAATTCAATACTTCTCCAAAGCTTACTTTTGTTATATCTGTCGCTGGAAAGCAAGTTATTAAAAATGCTAACATAGATGTTAAACCCGTCATAGACTCATCTAAATCCCAACGAGAAGCAAGGCTATATGCTGTACCAAATGCTACCATCAAAGCCATAACTCCAAATGTCAAGTTGAATGGAATCAAAATTTGCGCCATTATTGGTTTAACTGCATTTTCCCAAGCAATTATCGGTGCCCAATTGATGCCTGTAGGTGGATTTGCAATTATCAAGAATATTGCTCCAGTTAGTATTACAGGAAGAGCGAAACTGCTAAATGCATCTCTTATGGCTTGCAAATAGACATTTTGTGCTATTCTTGCAAGCACTGGCATGACTTTTTCTTCCAACCACTTCATTATTCGGCTGTTGTTTAGTTTATTCCCATCCATAAACTAGCCCTCCTTCTTGCTATTAGCAAGATTTATTATTTGATTTAATATTTTTTTGCCGTCCATTACCGCAAATGCTTGCATATCTACAATATCCACTGGAATGTTGTATTTACTTGCAATTGTCTCAATCTCTTTTTTCAGGTGTCTTACTTGAGGTTCTAACAATGCTACATCATATTTTTCCGCATTCTTTTTAAACTCCCCCGTTCCGCCAGCATCTACAACTACATCCAATTCCTGTTTTTTTGCCTCATCTGAAACTTTTTTTGCCAAAGCGCTTGATGTTGCACCCCAGCTACATAAAATTACGGCATGTATTGCCATATGATCATCCTCCTATTTTTTTAATTTTTGATAAGCTTTGTTTTCAGCTTTTATCATTTTTATGAAAATTTTTTGAGCATAATATATAAAAGTTATAAATCCACCTCCAAACAATAGCACCACCAATCCTCTGAAAACACCTTCATTGACCATAGTGTATATTCCAGAAACTCCCCATATTGCCAGTAAAATAATGTAAAAAATCTTAACTTGCACTTTACTTAAAAAGAACATCACATCATCTCTCTCCTTATTTCGTCCATGTACTTGACCTTCAATAAATCTGAAAATATTCTTTCCATATTCTCTTTTGTTTTTGCGGAACTTATCCTAGTAGGCAATTGTATATCCTCTATCAAAGCTGCGCTTATATCTCCAATTAGTCTAATTGAAGCTTTGTCATCAGGCGAAAGTAGCAACATGGCTGTACGTACTCTCTCATTGTTGTTGAATAAGTTTTTCATCATTACTTCATTTTTCAAATTTCCAATTGAGATTATTGGTTTCTCTATATGCTCTGTAATGCAGTGATATATCACAAATTGCCTTTCTGGAAGAACCAATGCCCCTAACTCTTCTCTGCCTATCAGCTTTTCCTCTATATCCAAAATGTCTTTTATATAGCCTCTATGTTGCAAATAAAGAAGAAATTCTCTGATAATTTCCTTTGAATTGCTTTGTTTTAAATCAATTACTGTGAAGTTTTCTAAAATGTCCAATAGGTATTTACCATACTTTGCAATGTACATTGCGTCAAATTTTCTTTTGCTTTGCACTGCATGATTGCGGTTATCCATTATCAAATCTGTCTTTAATGCATTTTGGATCTTTTTAATATCATCTTCAAGCAACAGTGGATTTACTACAACACTCTTAATCTGTGTATTTTTAATCGGTATAGTTGATACAATCAAGTCGACATCAAACTTGTTTAAAGCTTCATCTAATTTCATACTGGATACCGCATCTACCACATTCAGTTGAGGAAATAGCTGAAGCTTAGATAGCATCATCCTAGATGTTCCTATGCCACTGGCACAAACTGCTAGAACATTATATTGCTTTTTAATTTTGTTTTTTCTTTCAATTGAAGCTCCAAAATGCATTGCAATATATCCAATTTCATCATCCGGAATTGGTATATTTATTTCGCGTTCTAAAGTTTTGCAAATTTCTTTTGTCTTTGTAAACAGATCCGCATATTTACTTTTTATGTCATTAATCAATGGATTTCGGATATCTAAACCGCTCAACAATCTATCTATTGCTGGACCTATGTGGGTTAATAGGCCATTAAACAATATCTCATCTTGTTTAAAATTTGCAGAGAATATTTCTTCCGCATTGGAAATCATTGAGTTTACTATATTTAATAAGCTCTCGTCAACGGAATTTTTAGTGACATCCTTATATCTAGCGCCTTTTAAGTGAATCGTTATATAGCCAATCTCACTCTCCGGAATTTGTATGTTTAGTTCTTTTTGTAAATTTTCTGCTAGTAATTTTGCATATTGATATTCTTCAGACATCTTCAGCTCTCTGAGTTTGATTGGGTTTATATCTATTTTATCCCCTGCCTCTAATCTTTTTACAACGAGCACAAGGTGTATGAGTAATCCCATATAAGAGCTTTCTACCATTTCAAATTCAATCTCTTTTGCAAGCTTTTTTATTGATTTTTCTATTGTATTGAGTGTGCTTATATCGACAATTCCCTTTAAATACCTATCAAGGTCGTATTGCATATCATTGGCATAAGAATTTTTATTTAATACATCTATCAGAATATCTTTTTTAGCATTCTCATATAAGAAATTTATAATAGCTTTTCTAATATCGTTTTCATTTCCCTCAATGGCAACTCCATATCCAGGTTTTGCAACAAGCACTAGATCTTGTTCATTTAGCCATTTTTCTATATCTTTGAGATCATAGCTTATGGTAGCTGATGAAACATTGAACTTTTTAGCAAAATAATCCAACTTTAATGGCTCGCTATTTTTCAACATCTCTGATAGTATAAGCTTTTTTCTCTCTTCTATTGAAATAGCAGGTCTCTTAGTCCAAAAATCCATCTTGATTGTTTCAATTTGTTTTTCATCTGCAATTAACTTTATCCCGTCTTTTTCATTGGATAATATGACATTGTAATTATCGCAAAGATATTTATTTATAGTGTTTATCTCCCTATATATGGTTCTTTTGCTAATGCCATATTCATTTGACAAAACATCGATGTTTAGTTTTTCACCATCCAATAGTCTTTTAAATATATCAAACTGTCGCGCGCTTAGATTTGACATAATATACACCTTCAATGCCATTTATTTAATATTAAATAACTTTACATCTATATTATATTACTATATTGCTTATATTAAACACAAAGTTGTAAGATCTGTGTCATGGTTATATGACAAAATATTAATATTTCCTTTAATCTTTAAATCAATGATGAATTGACATAGCATTTATAAAAAAATATAAAAAATATATGTTGCATTTTGATTTATATAGGCTTATACTATAAGCATAAGTTTATTAATATAAGCGTATGCTTAGGAGGTATTATGACAAACCGAGAACTTGAAATATTAAACATCATCAAAAAAAATCCTCTAGTTTCTCAAAACGAAATAGCCGAAATGTTAAATATTACTAGGTCGAGTGTAGCAGTTCATATAGCCAATTTAACTAAAAAGGGAATCATTAAGGGCAGAGGCTATTTAATTGAAGAGTCGAGATATGTTAGCGTCATCGGAGGAGCAAATGTCGACATTGTAGGATTCCCTAATGAATTGCTTCGTAGAAACGACTCGAACCCCGGCTTAGTAAAGTTGTCAGTTGGCGGCGTTGCTAGAAATATTGCCGAAAATATATCCAGATTAGGAATAAACACCAAATTGTTTACAGTGGTTGGAGATGATATGTACGGAGAAAAAATTGTCGATGAATGCAAGCTAGCTAACATAGACACTAGTTACATAAAGACCATCTCAAATGAATCATCCGGCACATATTTAGCAATACTAGATGAGAAAATGGATATGGATGTAGCTATTTCCTCTATGGATATCTTTAAATATCTAAATGAGAATTATCTGTATGAAAATGCCATCACATTGCAAGGTAGCGAGATAATAGTGCTAGATACAAATTTAGAGAAAGAAACACTCGAATATGCAGTCGAAAATTATAAGGATAAGAAGCTATTTTTAGATACTGTATCTTTTTCCAAAGCTTTGAGAGCAAAAGATGTGTTGGGGTATTTTCACACTATTAAGCCTAACAAACTCGAAGTTGAAGCTATAACAGGTATAAAGATAGAGGATAAAGAGGATTTAATAAAAGCAAGCAATATCATCCACAATTTAGGTGTGAAGAATATAGTGATTTCACTTGGCGAGAAAGGTGCTTTTTATAGCACAGAAGGATGTCATGGTAGATTAAAAGCCAAGAAAGTTGATATAAAGAATGCTACTGGCGCAGGTGATGCATTTCAAGCAGGATTAGTCTTTGGTGAATACAATACCTTACCGTTCAAAGAGAGTGTCAAATATGCGATGGCTGCAAGCCTTGTGGCGATGGAATCAGAAGATACAATAAATAAAAATATATCCGTAGAAAAGTTAGAAGAATATATAAACAAATTGGAGGAATATTGATGAAAAATATTGTTAAATTATCAAAAGTAGTAGAAAATGCTTTAAAAGAAAATAAGCCTGTGGTTGCACTAGAATCCACGATAATTTCGCACGGTATGCCTTATCCACAAAATGTTGAAACCGCATTGAATGTAGAAAAAATCATAAGGGAAAATGGTGCAGTACCTGCCACTATTGGAATAATCAATGGGCAGCTCATCGCAGGCCTAACAGAAGAAGAGATAGACTACATGGGAAAGACAAAAGGAATTTTAAAAGTATCTAGAAGAGATATCCCATATGTATGTGCTATGAAAAAGGATGGCGCCACTACAGTTGCTTCAACTATGATAATCGCCGAAATGGCAGGAATTAAAGTCTTTGCAACAGGCGGCATTGGTGGAGTTCACAGGGGTGCTGAAACTACTATGGATATATCAGCAGATCTTGAAGAACTAGCTCAAACTAATGTGGCGGTAGTATGTGCTGGAGCTAAATCCATTTTAGACCTAGGGCTGACTTTAGAGTATTTAGAGACAAAAGGAGTGTTAGTTCTCGGCTATAAAACTAATAAACTACCTGCTTTCTACACAAGAAGCAGCGAGTTTGATGTTGATTATCGCGTAGATACTCCAAAAGAAATTGCAGATATAATAAACGCTAAATGGAGTTTGAACTTAAAAGGCGGGATGCTAATAGCAAATCCTATACCTGAGGAATACTCCATGGATGAAGATTTAATAAATAAAAGTATAGAAGAAGCTGTCAGAGAGGCTAACGAAAAGGGTATCAAAGGTAAAGCTCTTACACCATTTCTGCTATCAAAGATAAAAGATGTAACTGAGGGAAAATCACTCGAGGCAAATATACAGCTTGTCTATAACAATGCATTGTTAGCAGCAAAAATCGCAGTTGAAATGAATAAATAATTTAGAGTTTGCATATGCGAACTCTTTTTTTATATATAATTGTCGCAATCTTATGAATTTAAATTCCTACTAATTTACTGTTTAATTATTTTATTTTTGGAGATATATATAACAAATGATAACGATTATCAATTATAACAGGAGGTTAGTTTATGATATTTGATGAATACAATCCATTGGATAACAAGATGTATCAAGTACTAGATGAAAACGGAAATCTAGTTGACGATAAAGATCAACCAAATTTAAGTGATGATGAGCTGTTGTATCTTTTCAAAACTATGCTTTACGAAAGAACTATTGATGAAAAAGCGCTTTCGTATCAAAGACAAGGAAGAATGCTCACCTATGCGCCAAATATAGGGCAAGAAGCAGCTCAAATTGGAAGTGCTTTTGCTATAGAAAAAGATGATTGGCTTGTCCCAGCTTTTAGAGAATTAGGTGCATGGCTAATTAAGGGGGTTCCATTAAAGAATATTTATCTTTACTGGTATGGCAATGAATGGGGCAGTCATTTTCCAGACGATGTAAAGATGCTCCCTGTGTCTGTTCCAATCGCTTCACAACTACAGCATGCTACAGGTATAGGTATGGCAAATAATATAAAGGGAGAAAAAAGCGTCGTAATGACCTATGTAGGAGATGGCGGCACATCTCATGGGGATTTTCACGAAGCTTTGAATTTTGCAGCAGTTTTTAATGCTCCTGTAATTTTCATAATACAAAACAATCAATACGCAATATCTACTCCACGAAAAGTTCAAACAAAGAGCAAAAATTTAGCTGTAAAAGCTATTGCATATGGTATGCCCGGTATACTCGTTGATGGCAATGATTTATTTGCAATGTACAATGCTTCAAAAGCGGCTGTTGAAAGAGCAAGAAATGGCGAAGGACCAACTCTAATTGAAGCCTACACTTATAGATTGGGAGCCCACACAACAAGCGATGACCCTACAAAATACAGAGAAGATAAAGAAGTAGAAGAATGGAAGAAAAAAGATCCTATTTTAAGATTAGAACTTTTCCTAAAATCCAACGGTTTAATCGATGATGAATGGATTGAAAAAACCAAAGCTGAACTTGAAAAGAATGTTACCACAACTTTTGAAGAAATAGAAGGAAAATCAGATACTGAAATAGATGATATATTCAAGTTCACTTATGAAAAGATGACACCGCAACTAGAAGAACAATTATTCGAATATAAAGCTTTTTTAGAAGGAGGTAATAAATAATGCCCAATACTTTGAATATGGTGCAAGCGATAAATCAAGCTCTTATGGAAGAAATGAATAGAGATGAATCAATTGTGGTATATGGTGAAGATGTCGGTGTAGAAGGCGGTGTTTTCAGAGTAACACAAGACTTGCAAAAGAAGTTTGGAGAGAAAAGAGTTTTTGATACTCCATTGGCTGAATCTGCAATAGTCGGCACAGCCGTAGGCATGGCTGTAAATGGACTTAGACCTATTGTTGAGATGCAGTTCTCAGGATTTTCTTATCCAGCATTTAATCAAATAATAAGTCATGTAGCTCGTATGAGAAATCGTTCTAGAGGCAAGTACAATCTTCCTATAGTTATAAGAGCGCCTTATGGAGGGGGAATAAGGGCATTAGAGCATCACTCAGAAAGTACAGAAGCTTTGTATGCTCAAATCCCCGGTTTGAAAGTCGTTATACCATCTACGCCATATGATGCTAAAGGGCTTCTAATATCTGCCATTAGGGATAATGACCCTGTTCTCTTTTGGGAACCCAAAAGAATTTATAGAGCATTTAAACAAGAAGTGCCAGAAGGACCATATGAGATTCCAATTGGCAAAGCAAAAATTATAGAATCAGGTGAGGATATAACAGTGGTATCATGGGGTGCTATGGTTAGAGATGTTCAGAAGGCTATAGATATAGTCAAGAAAAAGAATATATCTGTGGAATTAATAGATTTGAGAACAATTGCTCCTATGGATAGAGAGAGTTTTGTAGAGTCAGTGAAGAAAACCGGTAGAATATTAGTCGTTCATGAAGCTCCTAAAACGCTTGGAGTAGGCGCTGAAATAATATCAATAGTAAACGAGAAAGCATTTTTATATCTTGAAGCTCCACCAACAAGATTAACGGGTTTTGACACTACTTTCCCTTTGCCAAGAGGTGAGCAACATTATATACCAACGCCAGAGAGAATTGCTAAAACTATTGAAGATGTAGTGCGTTACTAAGGAGGAGTAAAAATGAGATTTGAATTTCAATTTCCAGATATAGGAGAAGGTATTCATGAAGGTATCATAACTAAATGGCTAGTTAATGTAGGCGATATGATAAAAGAAGGTGATTCTGTAGCAGAGGTTGAAACAGATAAAGTTACTACTGAAATACCTTCTCCCAAAACCGGCAAGATTGTAGAATTGAGGGCAAACAATGGTGATACAATTCATGTCGGGGATGTCTTTGTTGTGATTGACACAGAAGGAAATGCTGAAGATGTATCACCTGAAGATAAAAAAGACACTTTGACCGAAAAGAAGGAAATAGTTGAAGAAGAAAATGCAGGCGTTGTAGGAGAAGTAATCTCATCGTCTGAGGTGATAGCTCCTAGTGATGAGAATAAAAGCGATAGCGAAGATAAAAGTAATGTTAGCAAAGTTCTTGCCACTCCTGTCGCAAGAAAACTTGCTAAGGATTTAGGCGTGGACATAAATAAAGTAGTTGGAAGCGGGCCAAGCGGACGTGTTATGAAAGAAGATATAATAAAAGCTAGCAAAGAAATAACAGTTGAAAAGCAAAAAGTAGTGCTAGATGAAACACTTAAAACCACTGCTGATCTTAAACAGGAAAAAACAATAATAGAAGACGAAAGAATTGAAAGAATTCCTCTTACAAAGATTAGAAAGACTATCTCCGAAAAAATGACACAATCTAAATTTACTATTCCTCACACGACTGCCATGGACGAACTTGATGTGACTGAATTATATGAGTTTAGAAAGAAATATAAAGATTCTTTAAAAGAGGAAGAAATTAATTTAACCTTTATGCCTTTCATAATAAAAGCCACAATAAGCGTCTTAAAGAAAATGCCTGAATTCAATTCAACATTTGATGAAGAAAATGATGAGTTAGTATTAAAGAAGTTTTATCATATAGGTATTGCTACTGACACCGACAGAGGTTTAATGGTGCCAGTTATTCGAGATGCTGATAGATTGAGTATAATTGAATTAGCAAGGAAAGTAGAGGAAATTTCTAATAATGCAAAAAATAACCAAATCGAACTTAAAGACTTAAAGGGAAGTAGTTTTACTATTACCAATTATGGTTCGATTGGTGGATATTACGGCATTCCAATAATAAATTATCCTGAGTCAGCAATACTTGGAGTTGGAAGAATAGTACAAAAGCCAATAATAAAAGATAACGAAATAGTAAAAGCATGGATTCTACCACTATCACTGTCTTATGATCATAGAATAATTGATGGAGCGAGTGGCGCTAGATTTTTAAACATGATGAAAGATCTTCTAGAAAATCCAGAAATGCTTTTGCTTAAAGCATAAGAGGTGAATAACATGAAAAAATACGATATAGTTGTCCTCGGTGGAGGGCCTGGTGGTTATATCGCTGCGATAAAATCTAGTCAGCTTGGAAAAAAAGTAGCAGTTGTTGAGAAAGATAAATTAGGGGGAATATGCTTAAATTGGGGTTGTATCCCCACTAAAACATTGTTGTCTTATGCAAAACACTTTCAAGATATTTTAAGAAGTGAAGACTTTGGAATTGGTGGAATTGATAAAGAAAAAGTTTATGTTGACATTGAAAAAATGATGCTTAAGAAAGATGAAACGGTCAATAAACTGGTTTCAGGTATCCACATGTTATTTAAGAAAAATGGCGTAGACTTATATAATGGATTTGGTAAAGCAATAGATGAAAACAACATTAATGTCAACGGTGAAAATTTATCATTTGATAACCTAATAATTGCTACTGGTGCAAAAGCATATATACCAAATATAAAAGGTTTAAAAGAAAGTTTTGAAAGTGGTAAAGCAATTAACAATATAGGAATCTTAGGACTAAAAGATAAATTAGATACTGTACTAGTTCTAGGTAATGATACCTATGCAGTGGAATATGCGACTTTCTACAATGCTATTGGTGCTGATGTCACAATGATTTTTGAAGATAAAAACATTTTACCTGATTATGATAGTGAACTATCTCAAACATTAGAAAGACAGCTTAAAAAAAGCGGTGTAAAATTAGTTAATAATGCAAATATAAAAGAAGTAAGAGATGATAGGGTGTTGGTTTTTCAAAAGGATAAAGAAAAAGAATTTAATGCTGATAAATATATAGTATTCTATGGCATAAGACCAAATTTGAGTGGAATCGAAAATTTGAAACTCACCAAAGACAAAAATGGGTTTATCCAAACCGATGAGAAATTAAGGACAAATATAAAAAATATTTATGCTATAGGTGATGTGAATGGCAAAATGCCACTAGCTCATGTAGCTTCTTTTGAAGGAGTAATAGCAAGTGAAAATATTTGTGGAATTGATTCCAAAATTGATTATCTAAAGATTCCAAAAGTAGTGTACTCTTTCCCAGAAATCTCGAGTATCGGTTTAAGCGAAGCAGAAGCAAAAATAAGAAACATAAACTATTCTATTGGAAAATTTCCTCTTTCTGCTAACAGTATGGCGAACCTAAAAGGTGAAACAAGTGGATTTGTAAAGATATTAGCAGATAAAGACATGTATGGTGAAATCATTGGGCTGCATATAATTGGCAATGATGCTTCAAATATGATAGCGGAAGGTGCTAGTGTAATGAATTTAGAAGGAACCATCTATGACTTAGCCAAGGTGGTTCATCCACATCCTACTCTAACTGAAGCGATAGTTGAAGCTAGTTTAGATGCTGTTGACAAACCATTAAACATATAAATGGGTGGAATTTCCACCCATTTATATCAATTAACTATTGGCTCTGGCCTACCGTAATAAAATCCTTGAATAAAGTCACACTCTAAAATGTATAATAAATCTCTTTGATTTTTAGTTTCTACACCTTCTCCAACTACTAACAATCCTAATCTATGAGATAGTTCTATGATGGATTTAACCATTAAGTGATCTCTCTCATCGGTTTCTATGTTGTCGATGAAGCTCTTATCCAACTTTACTTTGTCAAATGGCAAGTTTTTTAAATAATTTAAAGAAGAATATCCTGTGCCAAAATCATCTAAAGACAATTTAAAACCCATTTCTTTTATCTTATCCAAAATTTCTACGGTCCTATCAATATTATTTAATAACGACGATTCTGTAACTTCAAATTCTATGAGTTTAGGGTCAACATCGTATTTTAATATTAAACTCTCTAGAAATTTAATGATATTTCTTTCAATCATACCTCTAGCTGATAAATTTATCGAAACATATTTCATTTCAGGATTTAACTTTATTAAAAGTTTTAGATTTTTGAAACATTCTTCTATGATAATCTGTTCTATTTCTACCATTTGTCCTGATGCTTCAGCAATTGGGATAAATTGTCCGGGTGATATCATTCCTCTATGGGGATGTATCCATCTGACAAGGGCCTCATAGCCAGAAATTTTTTCTGCTTTCACACAAACAATAGGCTGAAAATAAACTATAAATTCATTTCTTTCTATTGCTATTCTCAGCTGATTTATCATATCCGCCTGTGAAAAGACGTATTCTCCTAGCTTTTCACTATATCTTACAAATTGAGATTTTCCTTTACTCTTAGAATAATGAAGAGCTGTGTCAGCATATCTCAGTAAAGTATCAAAATCCTTTCCGTTAATGTTAAAAAGCGAGTACCCTATACTGGCAGATAATTTAAAATCACTGTTTTCTAAAAAATTTTTTTTGCGTAAATCTTTTAAAAACTTCTCTATCATTTTTTCCAATGAATTTATATCTTTATAGTTCTTGTAAATAACTAAGAATTCATCTGCATTTAATCTTCCAATTAGATTATCTTTTCCAAACTCCTGTTTTAAAAAGTCTGAAAATTTTTTTAAAAATTCATCGCCAAAACTATATCCAAGCACATTGTTCACATGTCTAAAGTCATCTATATCGATATATAAAAATGCAATGTCTTCTTTATTGTTTTTTTTAATTACATGTGAAAAATCTTCTTTTAACTTTTCTTTGTTTGATAAATTTGTCAAAGTATCAAAATGAGATAAATTAAATATGGCTTCCTTCATTATGATTTTTTCTGTAATATCTGATCTTATTCCGATGATTTTTTCAAGTTTACCTTTTTCGTTAAATACTTTAATTCCTCTGGAATATACCCATTTGTATTTATCTTTTTCTTCTTTTTGTCTATAAATAAATTCTATCTTGTCGTCATCACTTTTTATGAAATTTTCTAAGTTTTTATTTAGATTGCATAAATCCTCTTCGTGAATTTTTTCATCAAATTTGAGTACCATATCTGTTTGATAATTAAAAGAATATTTTATAAAATCTTCATCTTTTATATTTTCTGGATGGGAAATATTTAATTCCCAAACCTCTCCCCCTATTTCCTCGAGTAGTTTCCCATAGTTATTCAAGTTTTCTTTTAATATCTCAATTTCCGTCATTCCATATAGTTTATCCATCTAGTTTCTCTCATTCCCTTTCATTGTAAGAAGACTCCAATATCAGCTTTCTAATTATACTAAAAATCTATAGTTTATACATATTAAAATTATTAAATTATTGTAATTTTAAAGTACAAAACTATTCATGTTTATGCTTAGTTCTTCTGCTAAGGATGCTTGTTGCTCTGCTACTTTTTCAACTTCTTCGATTGCTTTGGAAAGTTCTTTCATGTTTGCTGAAATGTCAACCGTGCCACTAGTTGATTGCTCGATTGTACTAGCTACTGATTCTATGGCTTCATTAATCTCAGATATTGCTTCTTTTATTTCTGTTGATTTCTCGTTGAATTGCAAAATCAAATTCTCTACATACTCTGCATCTTCCAAATATTTGCTTCCTGTTTCAACAAGACTATCATAATCTGCAATTACTTTTGAATCTATGAATTTGAGTAAATCATCTGAACTAGAAGTTAGTTCAGTAAACACTTCACTTACTTCATTAACTAAATCAGTTATCTTATCTACAGCTGAGGAAGAAGCTTCTGCCAATTTTCTTACTTCATCTGCTACAACTGCAAATCCTCTCCCATGATCTCCAGCTCTAGCTGCTTCTATGGCAGCATTTAAAGCTAATAGGTTTGTTTTTTCAGCTATTTCCTTGATTGAGTCAGCCATGATCTTAATCTCTGAAACTATCTTTCCTCTTTCTATGGATTCTTTTATAGCTTTTTGTTTGACTTTATATGTGTTAGTTGCTTCACTTCTATTTAATACTGCGGTTTCTTTGAGTTCAGATGCTCTATTTGCAATTAGCTTAGCGTTTTCTTTCCCTTTTTCAGTTTCTTCAAGTATAGTTTTTGCATTATCCAAAATTTGATCCCCTGATGAACTTACTTCTTCTATGGCGGCAGAAGTTTCTTCCATGCTTGCTGCAATTTCTTGTGTGGAAGAATTTACTTCTTGGATTTGAGCACTTATTTCTTCTACTGTTGCACTTAATTCTTCACTAGATGCACTCGCTTCTTCTGCATTTTCTTTTGACAAGCTTATAATCTCTCTGAGCCCTTCTTTAGTTTGCTTAAATGCCCTAGATAAGTCACCAATTTCATCTTTCCTAATCAACAAGCTATCCTCAATTTCAAAAGAAAAATTGCCATCTCTTAGCATAGTAGAATAATTTACAGCTTCTTTTATTCCTCCTACTATACTCTTTGAATTGTAAAAACCTAACATCAAAGATAGCAAAAATGTAATCAATGCAACTACAATTGTTATAATCAAGGTAATAGCCATCCTCGATTGTGCATCTTTATACATAATATCAGAAACTTTAAGATTGTAGTTTATCATCTCGCAAATTGCATTCTCAATATCATTTTCAAACTTACTTGCTTTGCTGTATGTACTAATTGCTTGTGAATACTGTCCATTTTTTACATATTTAATAACTTCATCTCTAAGGGGTCTGTATTCTAATAATGCTTGTTTGAAATTAGCTAGTAGAACTTTTTCTTGTGTATTTAATGCTCTATTTTCATACTCTTTTATTAGATCATTGTTCTCATTAACTAGTACATTTAATTCTTCTTCTGAATTTTTCATGACAGTGTCATTATATGTTACCTGATACTGCCAGAGTATTTTCATAGTCTCTTCTTTTGATTTCTTAACATTGCTTTCTATGTCTGTCAAGAGTAAGTTTCCTTTTAATCTATCTTCATACATCGATTTAAGGTCTTTAGTAGATTGATTTAGTGAAATAACGCTTACTACTCCAACTAGTATGGAAAGTACAGCTATTATCATAAAACCTCCAAACACTTTAGTTTTTGTGCTTAAATTGTTTAAAAACTTTGCCATCAAAAATCCCCCTCTAGAATTTAAAAATGTCTTCTACATATATATCGGTATGAATGTGAGTTTTTTAATAGCTTAGTATGTAAAATCAAATATGTTTGTTTATGTTCATATAATAAAGGTATAAATGAACTAAAGATATTCTAAGGGAGGAACTTATGCTTAAAAAAATAGAATTGTTAATGGACAATTTAAATAATGCCATTGTAGGTAAAAAAGATGTGGTTGAAAATGTTATTATCGCTTTGATTTCCAATGGCCATCTCCTTATTGAAGATGTGCCAGGAGTAGGCAAAACAACTTTAGCTAAAGCTTTAGCCAAAAGCCTAGATTTAACTTATAAAAGAGTCCAATTTACACCTGATCTCACGCCGTCGGATATAATTGGCATTAGTGTATTTGATAAAGATACCGGTAGTTTCATCTTTAAAAAAGGGCCAATATTTTGCAATATATTTTTAGCTGATGAAATTAACAGGACTTCGCCTAAAACCCAGTCAAGCCTGCTTCAAGCCATGGAAGAATTTGAAGTCTCCACAGAAAATGAGCACTTTTTATTGGAGAGGCCTTTTTTAGTCCTTGCAACACAAAACCCAATTGAATATCAAGGAACATTCCCACTTCCAGAGGCACAACTAGACAGATTCTTTATGAAAATCTCCATAGGATATCCTAATAAAAATGACGAGAAAATAATACTAAGAGATTATCTAAAATTAAAAAATCTAGACAATATAGAACCTGTGCTATCAAAGTCAGACCTATTGTCTATTACAAAAGAAGTAGATGAAATAATCACACATGATGAAATAATTGAATACATTATAGATATTGTAAACACGACAAGAAACTATAAGAGCATTACACTTGGAGCAAGTCCAAGAGCAAGCATAGATATTTTAAAAGCGTCAAAAGCCAAGGCTTATTTGTCAAATAGAAATTATGTAATCCACGATGACGTCAAAAATATAGTATTTCCTGTTTTAAGGCACAGATTAGTTCTATCGGCTGAAGCAAGACTTGAGAAAAAAGATACTGATGAAGTGATAAATGAAATAATTCAAAGAATAAATATAGGTGCGAGATATGTTAAATAATAAATTTATAATAATAAGTATTGTGTTTTTATTTGTTTTTTCTCTGTTAGTTGGTGGAGAGCTACCATTTTTTCTGTTTTATTTCGTTTTGGCTATATTTTTGTTGTCTTTTGTTAAAGTTTTGTATTATATGCACAATACAAAGATAACTTTAACTCTCAAAGAGATGGCAATTTATGCAGGCGACAAAATAGAAATTTATTATGAAATTCACAATAACAGTCATTTTTCTATTCCATATGTCGAGATTGATAGCATAATAGAAAGAAAGCTTACAAACGACTATGTCCCACCTATTATTTACTCAGTTGAGCCAAAGCAAACAATCTCTGCAAAGACCAGCATTACTGCCAAAAGAAGAGGCTTTTATGATATTGGAGAGATAAAAATTGGCATTAGGGATAGCCTTGGGATCTTTAAATTAAATAAATCCATAAAAGAAAACACTTCAATTGTCATCTATCCATATTACCGTAAACTCGATTCATTTCAAGTGTTTTCAGGCTTGTCATCGGGAGAGCTGCCTATTTATGATAAAATAATTGAAGATAGGAGCAGAAACTATGGAGTGAGAAAATATACAATAGGAGATCCAGTAAAATCAATACATTGGAAAATGTCGGCAAAAAAAGATGTGCTAATGACAAAGGAGTACGAAAATAGGGCTGATACTAGTGTTATGATAATAATTGATTCTTATATAGAAAAATTCAGAAAAGATTTGAGCCATCATATTGAAGATACTCAAGTTGAAGTAGCAAGCAGTATAATAGATTACTGTTTAAATCACGAAATACATACATCTCTATTTTTTGAAAACGAAAATGAAAATATGTTTATCCAAGGTAATTCTCAGGATAGTTTTAAGAGCTTTATGGATGAATTGGCTAAGTATTCCCCAAAAAGCAGTTTGGACTTTAGTCACTATTTAGATTACATTTATCCTAGTCTTTATGAATATTCCACAATTGTTTGTATTACTCCTTTTTTAAATAAAGAAGATGCTAAAGAGATCATTAATTTAAAGATGAAAGGTTTTAACCCAATCGTAATTCATATCACTGACATTCAAAACAAGAACTACAAAATTAATTATTCTTATATAGAAAAGCTAAAATCCGAATCAATATCAGTTTATGAAATAGACTATCGTTCAAATAGAGCTCGAAATCTGGAGGCATAAATATGAAAAACAAGTTTAAACTCGATGCAATTATTTTGAACTTTTCCGCTTTATTATTGTGTTTCTCACTTATTTACTCAATAAATGCAGCAGTAAACTTTAATATG
This sequence comes from Tissierellaceae bacterium, assembly GCA_018434075.1. Classification (GTDB taxonomy): domain Bacteria; phylum Bacillota; class Clostridia; order Tissierellales; family Tissierellaceae; genus Soehngenia. The sequence goes on along the minus strand of JAHDQA010000004.1, from coordinate 6,495 downwards.
TCCTTGGTTAAGCAATTGTTATTTTTTGCATTGATTTTCGAATTAATATTTATTTTATTTAAAAAACCGATTTCTATTTTTGTTTCTGTTATAATCTTGATTATTACTGTTTTAATAATGCTTAAATACGATAGAAATCTTGTCATATCGCTAGTCCAATCTTCGATTCAATTTATAAATAATATCATAGACAATCTAAGACAAGGCATACCTATAAAACCGCAAAATAAGTTCCCATTATTTGTAGTCTTGAGTTCAATTTTAAGCTTTACATCATTAATATTTTTTTATAACAAAAGACTTTATACAATTTTATATGCTGCATTTTCTCTTGTATTAATTGTTTATTGGTATAATTTTAATGACGCTGCTCTTACTTCCATAAAGATTTTATTATCATCTTTTTTTATTACTTTATCTACAGTTAATTTCCACAAAATTTCTCGATCCTCAAAAAATGATTATAGAGTTGATAATACAAAATATGCTCCTTTTTTTAAATCTACTCTTTTGACGATCATAATTGCATTATTATTTTCTTCTATATTGCCTAAATGGAATAACCCTGTCGATTGGATATGGTTTGAATCAAAGGTAGTTAATACTTTCCCAATAGTGCTTAGTTTTAGATCAAATCCAGAATACGTCAGAGGGCAATCATCCGCCAGTCAATTTGATTTTAGAACTACTGGATTCAGTCCTAATTATTCAATACTAGGAGGCAAAGTTGTTCCTAACCCAAGAGTTGTAATGACCGTAAAAACAGATGAACCCATCTATTTAAGGGGAAATGCTAAAACTCTATTTAATGGAGTCAGTTGGTCTAGTGATGATAGTCTTCCTTTGCAGGTTAAGTCAAATGTTAGTTTTTACAACTATTTGCCAATATACAATAATTCACTCATAGATAATAAAAAGTATGAGTCATTAAAAACCATAACAATTACAAATAGAAATTTTGCTTCAACAACATTATTCAGCCCACTATTCCCTACTAAGGTGGATTTTAAATATAGTAACTACATTTTTATTAATCCTGACTTAATAATGTATAGTAAAGACGGCATATATAAAAATGAGTCATACATGGTAACCTACTTAAAGCCACTGCCATACTCTGTGCAATTTCAAAATGGATTAAGCGAAAAAAAGGCTGATTTAAATAATTTGCTTGTATATCTAAGCATATCAGATACCACAACCCTAAGGACAATAGATTTAACTAAAAAAATAATAAAAAATGCAAAGAATGACTATGAAAAAGCAATGCTTATAGAGAATTATCTTAGGTCAAATTACTCATATACTTTAGATGTAGAAGATTATAACGCAGATGATAATCCCGATTTTGTCGATTACTTTTTATTCGATGCTAAAGAAGGATATTGTACATACTATGCTTCAGCTATGGTTATAATGCTAAGAATAGCAGGTATTCCTTCAAGATATGTAGAGGGTTATATAGTCAAAGATAAATTATCAAATGGAGAATATAAAGTATCTCAATCAAATGCCCATGCATGGGTTGAAGCTTTTATTGAGCCAGTTGGATGGATGAGCTTTGAGCCTACACCTAATTATCAATCTCCTAATGCTTTGGATGTTGAAATAGAAGAACCTTTAGAGGAAGAAAATACAGAATTAGATCCTGATATACTTAAAGGCAACACAAAAAACCCAAATAGAGAAAATATAATAGAAGAGGGCAGAGAAATTACAATAGATGATGAAAATAATGCCAACTTAAAAAATTCACCTAATTATTCCGTTTTACTCTTGCTATTCATAGGTCTGTTGTTAATCTTAAGAATGTTATACCTAACGATAAAATATGTAATTAATGGAAAAAAACAGAAAAAATTAGATAAAAACAAAAAAATTGAAAAATATTATTATGACATTCAACATATATTGGGAGAATTAGGTTACCCTAAATATAGTTACGAAACATATTTTGAATACAGTAAACGGATAAGCTATAAGTTCTATCAGCTTGAGGATATTGAATTTAAGAAAATCACAGAAATATTTATACAGACTAAATTCGGTTTTAGAAGTGCTGCCGATGAAGAAGTTCAATTATTGGATAGATTTAGAAATATAACTATCAATAGATATAAAAATTATACAGGAAAAATAAGATATTTCATAAAAAAATACCTCATAGGTAGCATTAAATTTTGATGTTCAATAATTTTTCTGTGATTTTATACATTCGCAATAGTGAGTTTTCTAAATAAAAATAGTGCAAAAAATAGAATATAGTGGTTATGAATAAAATACCAAATACAATAAATACTAGTATTTCTCCGGTCTTGACGCTGAAATATAAGCTAAATAGCATCAATATAGAGGTAAACAATGTAACTATTAAATGAATAAATCTTTCATGCTGAAAATAATCAACATAAATCTGATGAATATACAATAAATCCTCATAAGCGTATTCATCGCTTCTTATTGCTTTAATCATCCATTTTTCGTAATCTCTGATGAGTTTTTTCATGATCCTCCCCCCTTTTAACTCTATTTACCCAAAAAAAATAAAACTGCTGCACAAAAATGCAGCAGTTTTTCAAACTATATAAATCTAGCTACTTCATAACCTTCCCAGATTGCTGACATTATATTCCTTGCGCTATTTGCGTCACCAACTAAGTATAAGTTGCTTACTTTCCCAACTAATTCATTATACAATGATTTATCAGCTCTCATACCTACTGATATAACAACAGTATCTACATCTAATGCACTAGGATTTAAATTAGTGTCCATCAATTCGATATACCCGTCTTCTATGCCCATCAACCTGTTATTTAGTATTGACTTGACATTGTGGAGTTTCATCAAATCCAACATCATTATTCTATTCATGTGGGGTACTGGCAAACCAGATGCCATTAACTCTGGTAACATTTCAACTACAGTTACATCTATGCCGTCCATAGCTAGACTTAGAGCAGTTTCGCATCCTACTAAACCGCCACCTATAACAGCAACTTTATTTCCTACTTTGCTATTGTCCAATAGTACTTCTGTTCTAGATTTCTAGATTTCTAATCTTGATTGGTTCAAACAACTTAGCATTGCTTTACATAAACTTGCTCCTCTCAATATTTATTTATGAAACATAAATGCTTACATACTATAGTTGTTAAAATGTAAACACACTAAACTAACAAACCGATACATTAAAAGGAACAAGTGAAAAGCATCTCAAAATGTTTCTTTTAATGCTAGCATGCTACTTTATTATATAACCATTATCCCACAATAAAGAAAAAGTTTCCAAAATATTTAAATTATTTAATTAAAAATATCTGGAAACTTTTAAACAAGTATTTATTTTTCTAATTCATTGGCTAGAGAATCCAGAAAGTTAAGCCCTATCGTTTCAATCTCACCTCTGTCGCATCTTTTTGCAATTTCTGGATCAATTGGCAGCTTTGCTAATACTTTCAAATTAAATTCTTCTGCTATCTCGTCGATGTGGCTTTCGCCGAATACTTTGTATTCTTTTCCATTGTCAGGACATTTAAAATAACTCATGTTTTCAACTAATCCAACAATAGGTATATTCATCATTTTAGCCATTTTTACCGCTTTTGTAACTATCATTGATACTAATTCTTGAGGAGATGTAACTACGATTATTCCATCTACAGGTATGCTTTGAAAGACTGTTAAAGCAATATCTCCAGTTCCTGGTGGCATATCAATGAACATATAATCTTCGTCTTCCCAAATGACTTCAGTCCAAAACTGTTTTACTGTGCCTCCTATGATTGGCCCTCTCCAAACAACTGGGTCCGTCTCATCTTCTAATAATAGATTAAGAGACATCACATCTATTCCAGTTTTTGTCTTAACTGGAAATATCCCATCTTCATTACCTCTAGCTTTTTCTGTAATGCCAAACATCTTTGGTATAGAAGGACCTGTGATGTCAGAATCTAAAATTGCTACTTTATTACCTCGCCTTTCCATTTCTATGGCTATGAGAGATGTTACAAGGGATTTCCCAACTCCACCTTTACCACTTAAAACTCCAATGACTTTTTTTACGTTTGATTTATCATTTAACTTTTCAATAAAGCTTGTTTTAGTATTTCTTGTGTCACAGTCAACAGAACAACTGTCACAATTTTGATTGCAATTATCAGACATTTAGATTCTCCTTTTATATATAATGGAGCTGATGGTCGGATTTGAACCGACGGCCTGTGCATTACGAGTGCACTGCTCTACCACTGAGCCACATCAGCATTTAATAAATAATACACTATAATTATACAACATTTGACGACATTTTTTAAGCACTTTATTTAAATTTATAGACCTAGTTTAAAAAACTAGGTCTATGTTTTCTATATGTCAATTTTATTTTCAACTAAATATGAAGTAGTGAAAAATGAAACTATGCCAATTAAAATTGTGTATATAGCAGTTGCAAGGTTCATATAAATAGATCCCGATGAAATAGTGAGTCCAGCACCATTGTCTATATTTATCAAATTGAAACTCGATAGGTTCAAATAATGAGGAAATGTTTGATAAACATAATTATATCCGATTTGGACAAATGTAGATAGCACTATAAATATGAGGAACCACAATCCACCTAATTTTTTATTTCGAATAGTTACTCTGCCTAATGCCATTGACAAATATATCAATATCAAAGTGTTTATGCCCAGGACTAACATATATATTCCATAGTAGATCATTTGTGGTAAAAATTCTTCTAATAATCCAATCTCTAATTGACCAATGTTTATGTCTTTTCTAAATAGAATTAGAAAATATCCCATTGTTACAAATCCAATGACCAAAATCCATAATGTTGAAACAACAAGTTTTGATGCGATGATTTGTTTACCGCTTAGTGGCAAAGTAAATGTCAAATATCCCCTGTCTTCGTAAAGTTCTTTTCGAAATGAATCTATGATGTAATATATCTCTGCGATATAGCCAATTACTATAGCTAGCCCTGCCAGTCCTCCAATTATACCTAGTCTATCAAAGCCTTTTAAATATATACCTGTCATTAGAATAAGTACAAGTGCCAATACTCCCAATACAAATCTGTAACTGCCTTTTATTTCATACTTGATGTATTTACCCATTTTTATCCTCCTATTCTCCGAATACTTCTTTATATAATTCGTCTATTGATTTTCCATTTTCTTCTCTTAATTTTTCTGCTTCTCCTCTTTGCTTGATAGTCCCCTCTTTTAAAAAGACTACTTCATCAAACAAATTCTCCATATCTCTAACTAGATGCGTGGTTATGATCATGGAGCTATCTTCATTGTAATTGTTAATAATAGCATCTAGTATCTTATCCCTAGCAACTGGATCAACGCCAGCTATTGGTTCATCCAATATATATAGTTTCGCTTTTCTTGAAAGTACTAAACTTAAATTTAGTTTCTCATGCATTCCCTTTGATAGTTGATTTACTTTTAAATATTTATCTAAGTTCATAAAGTCTAGCAAATTTTCTGCTCTCTTTATATCAAAATCTTTAAAAAAATCAGAATAGAATTTAAGAGCATCCTCAATGCTCATCCAGCTATAGAGAAAATTTCTATCTGGCAGATATGATACAATAGACTTTGTATATACGCTTATATTACGAGAATCAATCTTAACCTCTCCTTTGGATTGTCTTAACAGCCCTGCAAGTATTTTGATGAGTGTTGTTTTACCACTCCCGTTTGGTCCCAAGATGCCTACTACTTTACCCTTTTCTATGTCTAAATCTATGCCGTTTAAAGCTATTGTATTTATATAGCGCTTAGTTAAACCTTTAATTTCTACTATTTTCTCCATTATTTTCCCTCCATTTTGTAATTCTTTATAATATCGATTATTTCATCAGTGTTAAATCCAAGTTCTTGCATTTCCTTAATAAATTTATTTATTATCTCTTGCGCCATTTCTTTTCTCAAATCAGCAAGTATTTTTTGATCCTCTACAACAAAAGTTCCCATGCCTCTTTGAGTATAAACTAGATTTTCTCTCTCTAATTCTTGATATGATCTTTGTACCGTATTTGGATTAACTTTAAGTTCAGAAGACAGTTCTCTAACTGATGGCAATTTATCTCCTCCTTTTAATTCACCTGCTATGATTTTCTTTTTGAGATAATTCATTATCTGGATATATATAGGTAGCTTGTCTGTAAATTCCACAATTTCACCTCCAATATCATTGTATATTAGTGTACTATTTATATAGTACACTAATATACAATGAATGTCAACATTATATTTATTTTTTAATTCCTATACTATTTGAGTATATCTTATAAAGTAATATATTATTTAATGGAGGAGGATATGATATGGTTATTGATTTACAATGAAAGTTGACCACCAATTTACGAGTAAAACTGATCACTAGATAAACTAAATAAATTTAATTAATTTTAACTTCCGTAAATTTTTTACGTTTAAAATTGACCACATAATACTAATAATATACCATACT
>JAHDQA010000125.1 GCA_018434075.1 Tissierellaceae bacterium | reverse complement strand
ATTCTAGTGTAGTTCTATTTGAAGCAAGCCATATTTTATATTAAGTTCTATATAATCTTCATTTACATTCTAGTGTAGTTCTATTTGAAGAAATTTAGTCGCTAAACATTCAGCGCAAATCGTCACTATTTACATTCTAGTGTAGTTCTATTTGAAGATTATTTCCCCACGGCACAGCAAAAGTGCAGTTTGAATTTACATTCTAGTGTAGTTCTATTTGAAGTGAAACTAAATAAGAAACTAAGTTATAATATTTAAAAATTTACATTCTAGTGTAGTTCTATTTGAAGTAAAAGAAGATTTAGTTAAAGAATTAGTAATATAAAATTTACATTCTAGTGTAGTTCTATTTGAAGTAACAATTGTTGATAAGGTATTGCTAATCCATCATAATTTACATTCTAGTGTAGTTCTATTTGAAGTTTATAAGGATAATTCAGATCTTTCCGTTGAGTTCTATTTACATTCTAGTGTAGTTCTATTTGAAGAAAGTATATGATTTTAAATTAGATAACAGTATATCTATTTACATTCTAGTGTAGTTCTATTTGAAGCAATATCTCTTGTGTATGCTCTGAATACTCAACTACATTTACATTCTAGTGTAGTTCTATTTGAAGTTGCTTCTGCTTTTCCTTCTCGTTTGATCCAGAAAGATTTACATTCTAGTGTAGTTCTATTTGAAGTGATGATGTAAAAGTGTCTATAATAACGGATAAATAATTTACATTCTAGTGTAGTTCTATTTGAAGTCGACTAGAATGATGATTAGAGACTACAATAATCTATTTACATTCTAGTGTAGTTCTATTTGAAGTAATTTATGAATATAGTTTTTAATTTGGCCAATTACATTTACATTCTAGTGTAGTTCTATTTGAAGCAAGGTATACCTGACAATAGAAATGCATGGCAAGCATTTACATTCTAGTGTAGTTCTATTTGAAGAACAAACCTTTTGAAATTCACCATACTTATTTTTTTTATTTACATTCTAGTGTAGTTCTATTTGAAGTAACACCTACTCTTTCTGCTAACTCTTTTGCGGTTATTTACATTCTAGTGTAGTTCTATTTGAAGTTTAAGGTTTAGTGAGTTGAGAAACGACATAATAAGATTTACATTCTAGTGTAGTTCTATTTGAAGGATGTTTTGATGAGTGATGAATTTAATTAATGAACATAATTTACATTCTAGTGTAGTTCTATTTGAAGTTCATCATATAACAACAGGCACGAGTTTCAAATAAAATTTACATTCTAGTGTAGTTCTATTTGAAGTATGATGAAAATAATTTTGAATTAGTTATTAATAAAATTTACATTCTAGTGTAGTTCTATTTGAAGTTGATGCTTTTGATTTAGATTGTTTTATTAAAACATTATTTACATTCTAGTGTAGTTCTATTTGAAGATAGAAGAAAATAAAGACAGTGATCCGAGCAAGTAGATTTACATTCTAGTGTAGTTCTATTTGAAGTATATTATTTAATATCCCTGTTTGTTCCTTAACGTCATTTACATTCTAGTGTAGTTCTATTTGAAGGTTGATGAATGTCAAGTAAAATGGAATGCAAGAGAGCATTTACATTCTAGTGTAGTTCTATTTGAAGTAATAGCTGTTCATAAGGTATAGCTAACCCATCATAATTTACATTCTAGTGTAGTTCTATTTGAAGATCTTTATCTTTAATTAATTTATTTAGATTTTCAATATTTACATTCTAGTGTAGTTCTATTTGAAGAAAAATTAGCAAACCATTGGCTTGTATAATTACCTATATTTACATTCTAGTGTAGTTCTATTTGAAGCTATGTTTTGCTTGTCAATTCTACCATCTAAATAGTGATTTACATTCTAGTGTAGTTCTATTTGAAGGTTGCTATAACCTGCATCTCTTAACGCTTGTTGATAATTTACATTCTAGTGTAGTTCTATTTGAAGTTTAATGTTTCAAAACTTTTTTCTAAATTACCTTTTATTTACATTCTAGTGTAGTTCTATTTGAAGACAACTTAAAGAATATAAAAAACTTGCTTCAGAAGACATTTACATTCTAGTGTAGTTCTATTTGAAGGCAAGAATTTATGATAAATCATTAGAAATTAAAACATATTTACATTCTAGTGTAGTTCTATTTGAAGTTTTTGTTTTTTGTATTTGTGACCCCCCCTGTTAGTGATTTACATTCTAGTGTAGTTCTATTTGAAGCAATTTACTATAATAAATGAAAAATATAACTACGAAAATTTACATTCTAGTGTAGTTCTATTTGAAGGTGGTAGCATCTGATATTCAATTTATAGATAGAATGATTTACATTCTAGTGTAGTTCTATTTGAAGGCAGCACTTCTGCTATCTTAAGACTTAACGCGAATGAATTTACATTCTAGTGTAGTTCTATTTGAAGTCTTTGATATTTTCCTAAGTCTACATGAACATGATTATTTACATTCTAGTGTAGTTCTATTTGAAGTACATTTTTGATATATTTCTATATTTTAATATTTGCATTTACATTCTAGTGTAGTTCTATTTGAAGAACAATTTGTATAGTTTATACAAAAGAGGTGGAAAAATTTACATTCTAGTGTAGTTCTATTTGAAGGAAAACATACAAAAGATAATAAATAGCGACAACGTATTTACATTCTAGTGTAGTTCTATTTGAAGTTATTATTAGTATTCATGTGTACACCTCCTTTATTTATTTACATTCTAGTGTAGTTCTATTTGAAGTTTATTGACTTGAATAAGATAGTCATAGAAATTCCTGATTTACATTCTAGTGTAGTTCTATTTGAAGTTTTTATGCCATAATGTAATATTATGCCTCTTTTAATATTTACATTCTAGTGTAGTTCTATTTGAAGTCCAGCAATCCCGTTTTTAATGCTTTGTTTATTAGTCATTTACATTCTAGTGTAGTTCTATTTGAAGACATCCTCAACACCCATATTACACCAATGTTTTTATATTTACATTCTAGTGTAGTTCTATTTGAAGTGTCTGTTTTCGTTTCATTTGTTTTATCCCCTTTTAATTTACATTCTAGTGTAGTTCTATTTGAAGCAGGGGGAACCGGTTCCCGGAGGCACTGGCTACGTCCATTTACATTCTAGTGTAGTTCTATTTGAAGTTAATATAGAATTATATAAATCCCATGGTATAGAGAAATTTACATTCTAGTGTAGTTCTATTTGAAGTGACTTTGATAATGAAAAGGTAACACAAAGTATTATTTACATTCTAGTGTAGTTCTATTTGAAGGTATTCCGTCTGTAACTTCTCCAATAATCAAGCCTTATTTACATTCTAGTGTAGTTCTATTTGAAGTAATAAAACATAAGATAATAAAAGATAGTTATAAGATATTTACATTCTAGTGTAGTTCTATTTGAAGAGGAAATATAGACTTTATAATACACGAAATAACAGAATTTACATTCTAGTGTAGTTCTATTTGAAGAAATTTAATACTTGTATTTTGCGCCCCCGTGTTACGATTTACATTCTAGTGTAGTTCTATTTGAAGTTGATCAACGGTGTAATGACAAGTTATGGATCTTTATTATTTACATTCTAGTGTAGTTCTATTTGAAGCCCTGAACTATTTCTTTGTCATCAACTGCATAGTGAAATTTACATTCTAGTGTAGTTCTATTTGAAGTCGCTTGTTCAACATCAGTTTGAGTTAAATCATCCTTATTTACATTCTAGTGTAGTTCTATTTGAAGCTTGTATCTGGTACTAATGTAACATGGTTTGTAGTAAATTTACATTCTAGTGTAGTTCTATTTGAAGTGCTAAATTCATAGCCAGTAAATTGAAAGAGAAAAACATTTACATTCTAGTGTAGTTCTATTTGAAGAATTAAAACATTTACATTTGATTAGGAGGTGTGTCTAATTTACATTCTAGTGTAGTTCTATTTGAAGCAGCCTTGTTACCTTCGGCGAAGGCGTTTCCGAAGACATTTACATTCTAGTGTAGTTCTATTTGAAGTGAACAAGATCCCAGGCGTCAGCATTGATCTGATCCATTTACATTCTAGTGTAGTTCTATTTGAAGGGTGATCTTTACTATGAAATCAAGCTGGTCGAATGGAATTTACATTCTAGTGTAGTTCTATTTGAAGCATAAACAACCCTTGTTGTACCGCATAAAAAAAGAATTTACATTCTAGTGTAGTTCTATTTGAAGTTTACACACATGTAATGAACAATACAAATACTACCACATTTACATTCTAGTGTAGTTCTATTTGAAGGTGATTAAACACTTTTATAGACTTAGAAAAGACATAAATTTACATTCTAGTGTAGTTCTATTTGAAGGTTATTGTCTTGAATGTTATAATATTCATTTGATAAATTTACATTCTAGTGTAGTTCTATTTGAAGGCTGTATTGTGTACTACTATAAACTCTGCATCCATATTTACATTCTAGTGTAGTTCTATTTGAAGGGGAATTGATAAGGTAAAGAAACATCAAGACTTCTCATTTACATTCTAGTGTAGTTCTATTTGAAGTAATGGTTTTTTCAAATTGTAATTCAGTGTATAATCATTTACATTCTAGTGTAGTTCTATTTGAAGCTTTATAACAACGCTGGAGCTCATAATTCTATATACAGATTTACATTCTAGTGTAGTTCTATTTGAAGATTCATATATATATCATCTTCATTTGTTGTCTCCAGGATTTACATTCTAGTGTAGTTCTATTTGAAGCACTTCTTGTTGAAATTTAGCCATTTACCATTTTTCATTTACATTCTAGTGTAGTTCTATTTGAAGAACGACTTATTAGAAAAATTAGACGACAGAGAACTTATTTACATTCTAGTGTAGTTCTATTTGAAGGCGTCATCTTGGAATGGCCTCAATAAGCTGAGTCCATTATACTATTCAGTCGATTAGATTGAAATATTAAATCAAGTATAAAGGAAAGTAATATAATTTTTAAAAGCTGGATTTTTAAATTATTATATTTCTGTCGAACCTCGTATAATAATGCACTATTATATATCGACAAATATTTAAAAAATGTTGTTTGTATTATCATCTTCTACTCCCAAAAACTGCTTATTCAACCACTTTTCATCTCTGCTTATAAATATAATTAAAGAATCTCTGTCCTTCCGGATATATTTATTGAGTTCATGTTTCAATTTTTGAAAATTAAATTCAGAAAGATTGCCCTCAAATACCGATTTTTGGACCGGATATAAATATCTTTTTGTGATTTTATGAATATTTCTTGATACTTTTGCACCTTCTTCATCTGCTACAATATCGTATACCAATATTACGTAAATAAAATCACCACCAAATTCTAAAGCCAGAATATTCTTTTTCCCCAATTATGTGTTTAATTATTTTATAACATTCAAGCCTAATTAAATATCTGTACGAAACATCTCTATTTAATTCTTTATGGAAAATTGTTCGCTCTAATCTAATATCATAATCTTCTATTATTTTTTTTCTACTATTTTCTTTCAAATATGTGAAATTTGATTCTTCATCAAAGTCATCTATAGTTATTTTATTTTTATTTAATAAAGAAAATATCATTCTATCAGCTATTAATGGTTTGAATATTTCAGAGATGTCTAAACTTAAAGAGAACCTTTTCTCTCCAGGTTCATGTAAATAGCTAATAGTAGGGTTTAATTGAGTTTTATATATTTCACTTAAGGTTGTAGTATATATTAGTGAATTTGCAAATGAAATTAGACTATTTATCATATTATCTGGGGGTCTCTTAGTTCTCTTTGTAAATTCTATGTCTTGATTAATAATAATGTTCCATGCAGAATAATATTTTTTCCTGATATTTCCCTCTATACCCATTATTTGATTTATGTTAGTTGCAAAATCTAATTTTTTGCTCAAACTGTCTATTTCAGTTAAAAAATCATCTAATTCAGAACCTCTAGAATTATAATATCTTAAATTCCGATAAATGTTCGAACTAGCAGTTTTTAAAATTTCTTTAGCAATTGATAATCTCAATGTTTCGTCAATATAGTGTTTTACTTGATTTACTACTAAATATCCACTTACATTGGTTTCTTTAGGATAATAGCTTCCACTATAGAAGCCATAATAGTTGAAAATATGGAGAATTATTCCTTTCTGAGATAAAAAATTCAATAATTTTGTGTTTAAGTCTATTTCTCCAAATAAAAATATCTCATCAACCACTTCAGATTTAATATCCTTAATGTCTCCCTCTTTAGTTGTCATTCTTATATTGTTATCTTTCCTAGACAAAACTCCGTTTTTAAAAATATAAAATTTTTCTCCCATATTTCATACTCCTATATTATATATAGCATAATTCATAATATGCACAAGACTTGCAAATTGGACTATTTATTGGTTCTGGTGGTATTTTAAGCTCTTTAACTTTTTCTATTCCCCTTAATGTCTCTTCTAATATTATACAATCTTCTTCATCAAGATAAATCTCTTTCCTTTTTTTAATTAAAGGATAGTCTAATACTCCTTTTTCAATATCAATTCCTTTGTTTTTTAAAACGTACATATAATATTTTAATTGCATAATTGAAGCTTCTTCAATCTTCCTTGATTTTTTTACTTCATGAACCACTTTCCAATCCTTTATAAAATCGACTTTTATGTTTTCGTCAATTAATATATCCTTTTTCTCTCTGTTGTATGACTCATCATTTATTAGGCCCCCTATTTCTACCAATTCACTATTGTGTTCCATATTCAAATTATGTGCATAATACCAGAGCTTTCTTTTGCAAACAATGAAATAATATACTTCTAATCCAGTTATCGCTGATATAATATCACTTCCTATATAAAATTATCTTGAATTTCCTTACTTTGACCATCAGGATTTAATATAATAACTCCTCTATCTCTAGAATACTGACATGGAAACACAGGAATAATATCATATTTTGATATTTTTACCTCTTCTTTGATATAATTTTTATGTTTCACATAAGTATGATAGCTAATATTCACAGTCAAATCTAATATTCTATTTCTAGCAATATTTCTTTGCTTTTTCAATTTAGCCTTTTCAGTACCACTTAATTTATTATCAATTTTCATATTCAATATATTTAATGATTCAATAATCAAATCTTTATTTTGTTCGTATATTACTTGTGGAATTACTTGAGCTGTTAGTATGTTTCTAAATCTATATTTTACTTCATTTTTGCTTTTTTCATAATCTTCAATATCGTTAACGTAATTCATAGTTTCGATTATCTTTTTAAAATAATTAGTTTTTCTAATATTATCAATGCAATATACTGAGTTAATCATATCTATTTTATCTTTTTCAGATATAATCCCATTGTACTTAATTATTTCAGTTTTAGATAGATTAAAAATATCTTTATCTATCACATAGCCAATACCACTTGGAGTTGTTTCAGATTCACCAACAAAAACATAGCAATTGTATGTGCCATCTTCTAGAGCTCTTTTACGATAACACCTCCCCATTCTCTGAAAAAGTCCATTTAAATCTGATAATTCTGTTATTAACAAATCAAAATCAATGTCTAAAGAAGCCTCAACAACTTGAGTTGCTATCCATATTCCACACTCATCTGATTTAACATCACCAAGTTTAAGTATTGCTTCCTCTTTATCTTTTCTATCCTTTTTTATAAATGCACTGTGAATCAAATCTACTTTGTCTACACTCGGTTCTAATTCATCGTATAAGTCTTGAGCCTTTTTCACGGTATTTACTATTACGAGTACCTTATTATCCCTGTACATATTGACAATAAACTCAGCATTCAAATTATCTTCGATAACCTTTATGCTATGTCTATTAAAAGATTCATCAATAAAAATCTCTTCTGGAATTATAAATTCTATTCCCTCTTGTCGTAATATTTCTGGTAGGAAACTTGGCAAAGTTGCTGTCATAATTGCAAATTTTCCACCGACTTCTTGAATATACCTCAGTCCAACAACTAGATATGCTATTAGGTCCGGAGAATACATTTGAACTTCATCAATAATTACTTTTGAATATGCTAATGTTGCTAATTTGAGTTCAAATCCTCTATACCTATATACAAAGTCAAATAATTGGTCTAAAGTGCAAATGGTTAATGGCATACATAATTGTCTAGTTTTACTAAAATATTCTTCAAAATCAATTAAATCATCGTCTTGTTTTAAGTATTCATTATAAGTATCAGAATGCAATAAACCTACTCTTTCTTCCAAATTTTCTAGAACTATATTATCCTTAATCCTTTTATAAATAGAATTAATTGCCGCCTTCAATGGCAATGTAAAAAATCCTTTATTATCACCTATCCACAATAAGCCAGCTTCAGTTTTTCCCATTCCAGTTTGAGCTACTACTATAACATCTTCGTTGCTATGTTTATACATATATTTTTGCAGATTATTCCACTCAGCATTTGTCTGGTTTCTCCATTTATTCATCATGCTTTCCAAAGAATTGATTAAAAAATCATTCTTATATTCTACGTCAAGATGTGCACTTGCGGAATAATCTATTCGATTTAGTAGCCCTTTGATCAATACATATTTGTAAAACATATCTTTATTGTTTCTCTTATATATATAATCATAATTAAAATATTTTTTAGATAATTTACTTACTTTAAAATTGTCTAATTTCTCATAATAAAACTCATGAATTATTTTCTGAATCTCGTCTAATTGATATTCGTATTCTTGTTTATTATATTCGTATTCTCTTTCATGATGATAAGCAATAGCTGTGGCTAGCACCTTTATGTCAATTTCGGTTAATCCTTTTTCAATTAAAACATTAGGTTCTAAAAATGAGATGCTTAAAAAAGAATGTGGCACTTCCACGATGTTTTTTAAATGTGATTGGATATTTTTGTTCCCTATTTTTTCTTGAAATTTAGGATTTATCTTGCCTAAATCATGATATAAACATGCTATATACAACATATCCCAATCTATTTCTAGATCAGGATATGTTGTCTTTAAAATATTATAGTTGCGTATTAAATTATCTGTATGTTCTTGGATTGTTTCTTTTGGATTTGATTTTGCTAAAAATTCCATTTTATCCCCCTACAAAGCAAAAACTGGATTGTCATCTTCATCCAATAATGCATAGGAATCAGCTATAATATTAATATGAGAAGTATAAACTACATCTACTTTGTCCCAGTTTCTTATCATCTTATTTTTTATGTTTTGAAGTTGATAGTTCTTATTTAATTTATATTTAGTTCCCCTATACGAGACTCCATGAACTCCTCCGTCAAGTATAATACCGTTATCCTCAAAGTCGGAGCATTTAATATAAGCCTTTACATCAGGATCAAGTTCAATATCTTTATCTAGTTTTTTTCGGTTCACATCAACTATTTTTATTTCTTTTAAATAAACTAGATCCTCACGTCTTCCCAAAGATATATATTCCCTTGGGTTCAAAAACGACTCATAAATTATGTTTAAATATGATTCATTTTTAGGTATGATATGAATCATTAATTTTATGTCAACTAATAATTCAGTATAGCCTGGTCCTTCAACCACGCCATATTTGTCTACTTTTAATTGATGTCTCCCTTGTTCAAATGTCATTCCATTTTTAAATTCATATCGAGTGAACAAGTCGAGATGCCTTGAGAAGTAAGAGCCTTGGATGCTTACATCCATTGGCGCATACTCCTCAAACCCGCATATGTTGTGTACCATGCCAATCACAGTTGATGGGGGTGGTAATGGATAGCTTTCTTTCAATTGAAAGCTAGTAGGTTTTTTATAGTTAGCTGTTTCTTGTTCGAGGACAACTCTAACAGCCTTCATAATACTCATCTACCTTATTTCTAATGATGTCAAAAAATTCTGCTGTTGTGGTTGCTCCTAATTCATTTACAATTTGATTTTCATTTTTAAATATATCCTTAACTAAACCACAAAGAGTATCTTCTTTGATAGCATCATTCATAACACTATTAATTGGCTTTGTTGGTATTTCCATATCTCTTACAGTAACAACATTAGCGAATATAGGATTTTTAATGTCGTAAACTCCGCCAATTACAAACAAAGGTTTCAAATCTTCTCTTCTTCCTCTGATATCTCTATAAAGAAATTCGACAGTCGTCAATAATCTTTTTACTCTTCGCGCTTTTTCCTTATTATCAATATATATATTATCTACTTCGTCTATTCCGATTTGATCTAAATCTGCAGCAATAGTATATCTATAAAATGATCGATGAATTTCAGCTTGAGCAATATTCATATTTGATCCTATTCTGTCTGCCAACCCTTTGTTTGTAAGATAGTCTAAGTCTCCTCTAAATGGCTCCAATGAAATAGCATTTGTCAATCTAACTTTTGCAGAACGTTTTTTCCCAGATGTATCTTTCATAGTTTTTAGATAACCAAAAAAATCTATCTCTGGATACTTATCGATTGTTGCATTTTCATGAAATTGAATAACTTTTTTATCTCCACTTCCAGAAGCTACCACTTCTGCCAATTCTTCTCCTAGTTGTTCAACAATATTATATCTTATTGCTTGTCTAGATATATAGGTGTATTGGTCTCCTTTCCCTCTAGATAATTTTTTTAGTGCTGAAATGTTGCCAATTGATTCGCCATAATTTGCGCTCTCTGCTTCAAAAATTATAGTTAAACATAATCCTTTTGGTTTCAATTTATTTTCCATCTTTATCCCCCTTAATTATTATTGTTTTCATTTTTATTGCTATCGCTTCCAGAAATTAGTCCGCTGACGAATGCATATCCGATAGTCCTAAACGCTTCATCATCTTTCAAAATTTCTGTAATGATTTTTGGAACTTGTTTTCCTACATACAAATAGCAATTCAACAATGTATCCATAAAACTATTTTTGTTGTTAGTTTTTAAAGAATTTAGTAGTCTGTAGGATATGCCAGCAATTTTATTTTCATTAGATTTTGTCTCGTATTCAGTTCTTAAATAGTAGCCTTGAGCCTTTGCCTTATCAACTATTTCACTATTCCAATCCTCCATATAGCTTAACCCCCTTAAATAATTAAAATTAATTTCAATTATATTTACGATATCTCTACTTGAATAATATGCATTATTTTTCCCCAGTTTATAAGTTAATAGTTTATGAATCAAAAGATATAAGTTTTGATTGTCTAATAAATTTTTAGTCACCTCTTCTTGTAAATAATATCTATTTTCATTTTCAAGATAGTATTTCCCAGATAAGCGACTTAATTGATCTCTGTTTTTATAAACAATATTCAAGACATTGGCATTCAATAAGCTAAACCTGTAATTGTCATTTTCAAGCCTTACTACTTGAATGTCTGAAACCTCATACATAGTGGATTTTGCCATTACTTCATTCATGGATTTTATAAAAGCACTGTATGTTGAATTTAAGTCGTTTTTAAGGATTTCGTCTTCTATTTTATTGTTTATAGAAATTAAGTTTTCGATATCGTTATTAGCATTTACAAATAATCCCTTGTAAGCCGTAAATACAAATCCAGCTGGCACACAAGAATATACTAATTTGCATATTGGGCATATTCCTAAATCATAATAAAAATTCCATACATGTGATGTTTTCTTACCAGTATCAAATCCAATATTGTTCATGAATGCTAAATTTACGTCTAATGTAGGTATTTTATTTGCACAAGTTGAACATTTATAAGAGTATTTAGCTTTATCTTTTTCTAGATAATCAAATATAGTATCAATAAAATGCTTCTTATAAGATATATATGGATCCAATTCTTTATCATTTCTATTTAAAAACGCTACTCCATTCCAAGAACGATTTATATAGTTGTAAATAATATTTCTAGCAGCGAGATATCTTTTTGCTTTTGGTTCCTTTAGCTCATTGATTATCGTTTCTATGGTTTCAAAAACATCTACTATTAGTTGATAATTTTCATCTAATGATTTTTTTGTATTTACTCTTGTAAGTTTTTTTTCAAGAATTGCTAAATCTACTTCTGGTTCTAATAATGGATACATTTTAGCAAAACTATTTCCTCTTAAGTTTTTCTTGATATAGTCTATTTGATTATTTAATTTCTCCAAATTCTCTTTATCAAGATTTGATAAATCATTTTGTCTAAGATATTCAATAGTATTCTCAAGTTCAACTATCTTTCCCCACGGTATTAGTTTTTCATATTTATCGATTAAATATGAAAAAAATTTTTCTTCAAAATTATTTAAGGCTTCTTTATCAAAAGTTATACTGTCTTTATCTTTTACTATATTGTCACCAGAATGTGTTAGAATATTGTAAATTCCTACAATTCCTGCGTTATAAAGCCAATCTTCTAAATAAAGGGTTATTTTTCCTTCCATTTTTTCCCTCCTTTCTATATTAAATCCAACATTCCAAATCCAGATGATCGTTGAGAGCAAACACCCGCTTTATAAAAGTAATCTAGCAAGTATGGTTTTGCATGAATTTCTATTATGGCTAAATTTGATGGTATTACTACATCATAGTGTTTTACTTTTACTTCTTTAGTTTTTATAACTGATAATTTTAAATCATCTAAATCATATTTTACTTTATCGCCAAATTGCTCTAATGCTTGGATTTTTATATTGTGCAGAAAAATATCTTCTCCTTTTTGTGTATCAAGTAAATGATACCATGTTGTTTTGTTGTCTCCATTGTGTTCTCTGATTGAAATAGGACTAAGTGTTTTAAATTTAGCGCAATCATTAAATATTGGTTTTTCTTTTAAATTTATTATATTTTTAGCTGTGATGGAATTTCCTTTAATGTCTATATTTTTATTTAAAATACCTATTATGGAATTATAAAACATTAAAGAATCATAGTTATCATAAGAAGAAAATTCTAAATCGAATGAACATGAAGGAATGATTATTTCATCCTGTAAAAACTTAGCTTGTGGCATATAAGTACTGAAAGTGAAGCTTTTACGTTTTGGTTGGTTTTCTTCATATAGCGATTTGTAATAATCCATGTCATATTTACTAAAAGCAGTTTTTAAGAATGATAGAATTACCCTGTTCTTATCTTTAGGTATATTTTCGTTACTTAGGTTAAATTTAACTCTAAATCTCATCTCTTACCCCCCTTTCTATATCTTTTCTACGCACCCAAATCCTTGTGAGTTTTTACTTCCAATTCCTGCGTCAAGCGCCAATTCAAGAAGTCTTTTATCACCTCTTATTTTGTATTTCCCTGAATATCCCTTTATTAAAAAATCTTTATAGTAGACTATGTTTAAGTTTACATTGGATATTGGTTGAATTATAAATTCTACATCTTCTCCCAAGTCACCATAAAATGCCGTGTATTTTTTTATGATATTCTCTCTGATAATCCTAGGGAAATCGTTTTCGTGTGGTGAAAAATAGCAAGTATACTTACTACCATTTTCTTTAGCAAAAGTTGAGTATGCTACTATAGGAGATAGAGTTTTAACTTCTATTTCTTCACACTCAACTTTTTGCTTGCTTAATAGAGTACGATTTATTGTTACTTTGTTGTTTCCTAGTCTTAAATCGTCCTTTTGCAATATATATGTGCCAAATGAATTTATGAATTCTGGTATAGGAGATTTCACGATCCATTCGACAGTCTTTCCAAAAAACAATTTTGAGTTTTTCACTTGTCCTTTTGTCAATATATTTGAATATGTGAAAAGCTTAAAATTCCTGCTCTTTAGGATATAGCCTTTCTCGTGTAAAAACTCAGCTAAATCGGCATTTATGTTGTTGTAAATAAATCCTTGAAGTATGTGGTTGTAATGAGTTGGCAATATAATGTCATCTTCTGATTGAAAAATTATCCTCAGTTCCATGCATACACCTCTTAATCTGTAATTAACTCTTCATAGGCTTCTCTAAAGAGTTTATATTTTTCGCTGCCTAAAGTCTTTTCTCCCTTTTTTATATTGTACATAATATCTTCCATCTTAATTCTTCTCGCAATACTATTTGTTTTTACTTTTTTAATATAGTCTAAGTAATTTTCCTCATCTTTTTTATACAGAGCTTTACATATTTCAATTGTTTCTTCTGAAAATCCATTTTTTACTAAATCGTCTATTGAAAGTCTTCCTTCTTCCAATGCATCATGAAATAATGCTGCGATTTTAGCTTCATTAGTCCTCATCTTAAGGGCTATGTCTATAGGGTGGGATATAAACGGAACTCCATTTTCCTCGAATCTCCCATCGTACAATTGGTATGACAATTCAATCGCCCTTTCGACATTCATTTTACCACCCCCTAAAAATATATTTGCTACGTCCATATCATCTTGTAAACATTTTACCATACATTGAGGCAATATATTGTCTTAATTATATATTTTATTTAAATATTCTATATCTTTTTTTATATCTTCTCTAAGTTCAATAGGCTCTACTACATGAGCATATTTTCCCATGCTTAAGATCCAAGACTTTATTTCTTTATAGCCCATTATTTCAGCCTCATATACTATAGTATTATCATCTATTTCAGTAATTCTATATGTGCTTGAAAATGCTTTTTCTTTAACAAGTTGGCTAAAAGGATATTTTATTTCAACTTTTAGCTTCATCGGTTTGTCATTCATTATCCCGAATGAAGCATTTAATCTCTGGTGAATATCTATGTTTTTATTGATTTCAAATTCTTCGTCTAATACTTCTATCTTCTCAATTCTCGATAGTTTAAAATACCTTAGATCTTTCCTAAGCTCACAATAGCCAAAAAAATATACAGCCAAATCATGTTCAAACACGCCATAAGGATGCACTATCCTTGTTTTTTCAGAATCAGCTTTCTTTTCTAAAGGTTTGTACTTGATCTTTAATTTTTTCTTTTTAGTAATGGCGTTGTTTATTATTTCCCAAGCTTTAAGTTCTTTTTCTTTTACTAAATTTGGCCTTACAACATTTTTTGAGAAAAATTTGATTTCTTCTAATCCTGAAGTATAGTTTAATATTTTGTACGTAAATTTATCAAATACAGGGGCATGGGGATAGTCTTTACTTTTTATGAGCTCATTTACCATTTTTAAAGTGTCAATTTCTTCTTTAGTTATTCCAATAAAAGAAAACTCTAGTGGCATATCTAAATAATATCCTCCATCAGGGCCGCTTTTTGAACATATGTAAAACCCGCTTTTTTCTAAGTCTTCTTTGTAGGTTTTTATCATTCTTTCGCTAACTTCTAATTCTCTGGCTAAATCTTTTACTTTCATCGGGCCATTTTTGTTTAAAAGTTTTACCATGTTAATCGCATTAGATACCCTAGACATTAAACCACCTCAATTACCGTTTTTAATATATTTTCCCATTTTTATAATTTTTATTCACTAATCGAAATAATTTGATTTACATCTAGCAATTAATAGGCTAAAATATGAACATAATACAAAATATGAGGTGATTTAATGAAGAGTTTTGAAGAAATGGTTTCTGATTATGCAAAATTGGTTGTTGAAGTTGGGATAAATGTACAGCCAAATGAGCCTCTTGTCATCACAGCTCCTGTAGAAGGCGTCGAATTTGTAAGAGAGCTCGCAAAATTTGCCTATGCAAAAAAAGCATCTGAAGTTTTTATAAATTGGAATGATGATGTGCTCACTAGGTTAAAATATGAAAATTCTCCAATGGAAGTTTTTGAAGAATTTCCAAAGTGGAGAGCAGACATGATGGAGTACTATGCGAAAAAAGGTGCTGGTTTTATAAGCATCCATGCAGAAGATCCAAATTTGCTAAAGGGGATTGACACAGAAAAAATAGCTGTTGCCAATAAAGCATCTAGCATAGGGCTTAAAGAGTTTAGAAAATATACTATGAATGATATCAATTCATGGTGTGTTATCTCTATACCTACTCTCAATTGGGCAAAGAGTTTATTCCCTGATTCAAGTGACAAAGAAGCTATAGATAAACTTTGGGATGCAATTTTTAAAGCGACGAGGGTAGATTTAGATGATCCTGTTGCTGCTTGGAAAGAACATTTAGAGTCTCTTGAGAGAAGAATGAACTATCTAAACGAAAAGAAATTTGAAACTCTACATTACACTGCATCTAACGGAACAGATCTCACAGTAAAATTGCCAAAAAATCATATTTGGGCTGGTGGTGGTGGGAAAAACAGCAAAGGTGTTTACTTCGTTGCCAATATGCCTACCGAAGAAGTGTTCACTATGCCTCATAAATACGGTGTGGACGGTGTTGTCTACAGTTCAAAGCCACTTAATTATTCAGGAAATTTGATTGAAGATTTCAAATTGGTTTTTGAAAATGGTAAAGTGGTCGATTTTGATGCTAGAGAAGGAAAATCTATCCTAGAAGAAATGCTCAATATGGATGAAGGTGCTAGAAGACTTGGAGAAGTGGCTTTGGTTCCATATTCTTCCCCAATTGAAAAAGCTGGCATATTATTCAAAAACACTTTGTTTGATGAAAATGCAAGTTGCCATTTTGCGCTTGGAAAAGCTTATCCAACTAATATCGAAAATGGAGTTAACATGAGCGAAAAAGAATTGGATGAAAATGGCGTTAACGATTCTTTAATACACGTCGACTTTATGGTTGGCACTAGTGATTTATCTATAGTTGGAAAGACTGAAGACGGAAAAGAATACATTATTTTTAAAGATGGAGAATGGAACATCTAGGCTGCTTTTTGCAGCCTATTTTATTGTGAGCTCATGTTCTTTTAAAATATACATCTTTATTAAACCACACAATACAGCAAAAGTAGTTAGCCTTATGATGTGATTAATAAATTCATTTTTTATCCAGATAGCAATGGCATTGCCTAAGTCATTTCCTATGATAATGCTAATTAAAAACAAAATGAAAATCATCCCAGTGCTGATTATGGATAAGAGTATTAATATGCTAAAAGTTTTATCTAAAATTACACCAATCATATTTTTCAATTACTGCACCTCCTACAAAAATGGCACAGGGAGAATATTTAAAAGTATCAGAATAGATACTATCAAGTGTGCAAATACCCAATATAAAGCTAATTTCATAGAACCTTTCATATCAGCTTCTGCAATCCCTACTGCCGGATATAAAGCCAACGCTAATGGAGGAGTCATGCCTTCCATTCCACCAGTTATTGCAGGTAAAATAGCCGCAACTAAAAGTGGATTTAATCCAACATCAGCTAAGCTGGCTACTATTATACCTCCAAATATTGCAACTTGTGATGAACCCGGAAGAAACATGCCAAGCACCATAGTAAATATTGGAAAGAATATCCCAAGACCAATGCCACCCATATTGAAGCTGTTGATATATTCACCAAAATTTTGCGCCAAGTTAATTTCTGTAAATAAAGCAGAAAGAGAATACGCAAAATATATCGTCGCAGCAACAGGAACTATGCGTGAACTTGATCCCTTAAAGAATGTACTCAATTTAATGTCCTTTTTTGTCTTGTCATATCTAGCTATTAGAAATGTGTAAATAGCTGCTATGCCAGGAGCAAACAATATGACTGAATTAGAAAAAGCTTTTGCGCCATCTTCTCCTATCCTTGAAGCAATAAAAGTTTCTCCGATTGTAAAATCTATCAAAAAAGGCGCAAGTATTATTATAGGTATTATCAGCGCTTTCCAACCTTTTTTAAACGATTCTTTCACGCTTGGTATGTCCTTTTTATCTAATGCTTTTACATCGTATTTTCTACATAGAAGATATAGCAATATAAGCCTTTGTGCGATAAACCAAATGCCTACGCCCCATACTGCAATCCAAAAACTCGATAAGCTAAATTCTCCTGGATATAGGGCATCTAATACTCCAAATGCTAATAGTATAGTTCCAGATGGCGGAATTATCGGTCCGAGAGAGCTCGCCGACATTTCCACTGTTGCTGCTAATTCTC
Organism: Tissierellaceae bacterium; assembly: GCA_018434075.1. Classification (GTDB taxonomy): domain Bacteria; phylum Bacillota; class Clostridia; order Tissierellales; family Tissierellaceae; genus Soehngenia. The sequence continues at coordinate 18,343 of JAHDQA010000125.1, read as the reverse complement.
TAGGAAAATTCGATTTTATCATAGTAGGGATTGTAAATACTCCATCTGCTACAACATTTCCAGGCCCAGTTCCAGATAGAGATGCCATAAATGTGCTAGAAATTAAACTTGCATACCCCGCTCCTCCTCTAAATCTACCAACTATTGAAAGTATAAAGTTCACTATGTCTTCTATAACTTTTGTTTCACTAAATATATATGCGAGCGCTAAAAACTCAACAATCGCAAAAAAGAGTGTGTTCGTAGATGGTTCAATCAGATATTTACCTAAGTTTTTTATATTTCCTGTAATAAGAGATAGTACAACTAGCCCGATGAACATCGCTTCATATATAGGTCTTTTAAATCCGACAAATACAATCAATATCAATAAAAGCAATACAACTATATATAATATTTCAATAGGCATAAAATCACCTCTTATCTTCTGTTATAAGCTAACAGCGTCAATTCTTCAATTAAATCATCATAGCTAATGCCGGATTTTTCTGCCATCTTAGGAAAATCACTATACCCAGGCTCAAGACCTGGAAGCGTATTTATCTCTATAAAAAAAGGGTTGTTGAATTTGTCTAGCCTAACATCTACTCTAGCATAATCCCTAAGCTCTAATGCTCTAAACGCTTTTTTGGCATAATCTTTTAATTTTAATTCTAGCTCTTCGTCAATATTGGCTGGACATTCAAACCCTGCTGCATCCTTAGCTTTTATGCTTACCGTCATGAAATTAGTTTCCATTTTGGAATAAATTACTTCTAGGATTTCAAATACTTTTAATTCCTTATCCCCGATAATCCCAATAGTGAATTCTCTGCCACCCACATATTCCTCTACTAAAGCTGGTTGATTAAAAGTATTTATTACTTCTCTTACCTTTTCATACAAAGTTTTTTCATTATATACAACGCTTTTCTCGTCGATGCCAAGGCTTGAACCCTCATGCTCAGGTTTTACTATGAGTGGAAATCTCAAATTTCCGTCTAATTTCATATCAGCATTATAGAACAATTGCGAATTTGGAGTAGGAATCCCCATTTTGCGAAATAGCACTTTGCTAATTTCTTTGTGAAGGCCAAATATATGACTTGACAAACTACTCCCAACAAAAGGTATGTCCAATAATTCGAGCATTCCGACTACATTCGCTTGTTCTTTTTTAGTTCTTATTCCTGTACAAGCATTGAAAATAACGTCCACATTTGCGTTTTTTATTCTGGTCAACATGTCGATATCCGCTGGAATCATTATGACTTCATAATTTTTATTTTCCAATGCCAATTTTATAGCTTCCACAGTTTTATTCATCTGTTTTGTCCCATGTGGATCTATTGAAATATTCCTAGTATTTTTATTGGTATCGGTGTACACTAAACCAACTCTCATTTAAAAGCCTCCTAACTTATTTTCATCCTCCAGTCAATAAAATTATCAACTACTTTATCTAAATAATTTATAGTTCTTTCGTCAATAAGCTCTCCACTTTCATTGAATAAATTTTGTACATTTGGTATGAGAACTAAATTGGCTGGTAGTACATATGAGTTTAATCCTGGTGAATTCAAAACAGTTCTTAAATCCATTTGGCTTCTTGCTGTGCCAACATTTCCATTTGAAGCTCCGACTATAAATACTGGTTTTTTAGCCAATACTCTATCTACCCTTGAACACCAGTCAAGCGCATTTTTTAATCCTCCTGGTATAGAATGGTTGTATTCAGGACTTACAATTAAAACTCCTTCAGCTTTTTTTATTTTGTCTTTGAAATTTATGACTTCAACAGGTGGATCTTTTTCAATATCTTCATTAAAAATTGGCAAATCTGGAAGTAGAATTTCAATTTCTAATTTATCCTTATACCTGTCTTTCACGAACTTTGCAATTTTTAAATTATAAGAGTCTTTTCTTAAACTCCCTACTATAGCTACTATTTTCATAGTAAATCCCCCTTTTTCATACATTTACCCAAAAAAATGAAATAGCACCAATTAATTGGTGCTATTTTATATCTTCTTCACTTGCTTCATTCAACAAATCTATGACATAGTTTGGCAGAGCAAATGCTCCTTCGTGAAGTAATGAATTATAGTATTTTGTTTTAATTCCAAATTTTTCCCATTCTTCTTTCTTGTGGTCTTTTATTGGATCCAATGTTTTACTTGCAAATCCAAAAAGCCAATGCCCGCTCGCATATGTAGGCATATGAAACTGATATACTTTACATATTTCAAAAATATCTCTTAGTTTTGTATGAGCCTTTTTCATCTCTTTTGCAGTATTTGGGAAATATGGGCTTTCATGTTGATTAACCAATATACCATTCTCATTCAACGCTTTATAGCAATTATTGTAAAATTCCTTTGTAAAGAGCCCTTCTCCAGGTCCTATTGGGTCAGTAGAGTCCACTAAAATCAAATCATAAAAATTTTCCTTGTCCTTGACGAATTCAACTCCATCTGTATAAAAAGCTTTAACCCTTTCGTCTTCTAATTTGCAAGCTGTTTGAGGTAGATATTGTTTGCATAATTCTACTACTCTTTCATCTATTTCAACATGATGTATCAACTCAATATGTTGGTATCTAGTTAACTCTCTTATAGTTCCTCCATCTCCGCCACCTATGACCAATACTTTTTTTATTTGTGGATTTACTGCCAAAGGAACATGGGTTATCATTTCATGGTATATAAATTCATCTTTTTCATTTACCATCATGTATCCATCTAATGTAAAAAATCTTCCAAAATCATATGAATCAAAAAATGCTATGTCTTGATATTTAGTTTTCTCACTGTATATTTCATTCTTTACTTTTATCGTCAAGCCACAGCTTTGAGAGTATTTCTCTGTAAACCACAGTTCCATTTTTCTACCTCCTAATAGTTTTTCCCATAATATATTTCATGCATTTCCATATTTAGTTTGTAAAGTATGTCTTCTTTTTCGTCTTCTGTTAAATCTTTTTCACTCTTTTCAAATAGATAATTATCCAGCACTAAGTCTTTGATTAACATCTTAGTATGAAATATATTTTCTTCATATATGTTTATGTCAATCATATTGTATTTGTCCTTGTTCTCTTGGGATATAAAATCTTGTATGGAGTTGATATCATGATCTTTAAAAAGTTTTCGCCCATCAATATCCCTTGTAAAACCTCTTATTTTATAATCGCAAATGACAATATCTGAATCAAACTTATCAAATAAATAATTCAAAGCTTTTAGTGGAGATATCTTCCCACATGTTGATACATCTAAATCAACTCTAAAGGTCATTATACCCTTATCTGGATGATACTCTGGATATGTGTGCACACTTATATGGCTTTTATCCAAATGGGCTAAAACATTTTTATAGTCTAAATTAATATCTCCTCGATTACAAGACGGATCTATTGACTCATCATCCAATTTTTCCTCTGAAATTAGAAAATTTACACTTGCTCCTTGAGGTTCATAGTCTTGCTTTGCAATGCTCAATATATTTGCCCCGATTATCTTTGTTATTTCTATTAGAATATTAGTTAACCTTGTAGAATTATATTGTTCATCGATGTACTCGATGTATTTTTTCTTATCTTCTGCTGATACGGCATAGCAAACATCGTAAATATTAAAGCTCAGGCTCTTTGTCAAATTGTTAAACCCATATAACCTTATTTTTTCCATTTTTCAACCCTTTCATTCTATTATTTTTAGTATGTCTTTTGGTTCATAGAAAATACAGTCTACATCGTATTTTTTTAATTCATTAATATCTCTATATCCCCATGAGACAACTCCACTTTTCATATTTGCATTTTTAGCTGTCATAACATCAACTTCACTATCCCCAATATATATTATTTCATCAGGTGTTAATTGCATTGCTTCTGCTATTTCTAAACTAGTTTCGGGATCAGGTTTTCTTTTAATTCCTTCCCTGTCTCCATAAACTCTAACAAAATTGATATCATGGAAAAATTTATTGACTAAGTTCTTTGTGAATATATCCTTTTTATTAGAATTTACAGCCATTTTAACATCTTTTTCTTGTAATGCTTTTAAGACATTTTCAATGTAATCGAAAGGCTTTGTCTTATTCATGTAATTTTTATCATATTCTTTCGTAAATAACTCTAGTGCTTTATTTAAAATTGTTTCATCTACGCCATCTGGCAAACTTTTTTTCATGAGATTCTTAAACCCATTTCCTAAGAATTTCTCATATTCTTTATATGAATGTGTATTAAAGCCTAATTCTTCTAAGACATTGTTTGCGCTATCTGCAATGTCGTAAATAGTGTCTAAAATAGTACCGTCCAAGTCGAATATAATGCCCTTGATTTTTGTCATAATATCACCTACCCTTTAGCATTGAGCTTTTTAATGAATTTATAGTCTTTATCTATGGATATGATATTTACGCTTCCATTTGATGCCATAAATTTATTAAAGTACTCATCACTGTCAAATACCCATGAGAATGCTAGTTTTATTATGCCTTCATGAGTTATTACTAATGAATTTTTATCTTTCTTAATTATTTCTTCTAGGAAAGAAACAACTCTTTTGTATGTCATCATCAAGCTTTCACCATTAGGAATCTGGTAGTTTTTTATATCACTTATCCATTTTTTCCCTTCTTCAGGATAAGCTTTCATGAATTCCTCATATCCTAATCCTTTAAAAATTCCAAAGTCTATTTCTCTAATTCTAGTATCCAAAGAGCCTTTTAATCCTAGTATTTCGCTAGTCTGAATTGTCCTTTTTAAAGGACTGATATATACATTTTCGAAATTTAATTCTGCTACCAATGGTTTAATCATTTCTATTTGAGATGCGCCATTTTGAGTGAGTTGCGCATCATCATTGCTCAACACTCTTTTTATATTGTCTTCTGATTCACCATGTCTAATTAAAATAATATCCATTGTGATATCCCCCAATATGATAGCAGAGAAATCATCTCTCCTAATTCAATTGTTGCTCCATTTATATCTCCAGTAATCCCACCAATTTTTCTATCAGCCCATTTAGCAAATGCCAGATCAAATAGTATTGTGACAACAAGAGGTATTATATTGTATACATTTACAATTGAAATGAATAGCACATACAATATTGAACTAGCAACAACTTTTTTTAATGGTTTGCTATTGTAAAATAAAAATCCCAGTCCCTCATTTTTAGCACATTTTTTATGAGCGATATTAATGCTTGTCGCAAGCCTTGCATTCCCTAATGAAAAAATCAATGCAGCAGTAGCATTCTCTGTAATTTTATATACCAATAATATCTTACCCAATATGACAAAAATTATAGCTATAGTTCCAAAAGTTCCTATTCTGCTGTCTTTCATTATTTCCAAAGTCTTTTCCCTGTCTCTATTTGACAAAAAGCCATCAAACGTGTCAGAAAGACCATCTATGTGGAGTCCTCCTGTTAGAATGACCATTGTTGCGACAGTCAAAAAACTTGCCACTAATTTATCAAATTGAGCTGTCAAAATAAAAACTACTGCAGATATACATCCAATAGTCAGTCCAACTAGCGGCATAAAGAAAATGCTATATGAGATATTCTCTTTTGTAAAATCTACATTTTTCTTAATTGGCAACCTTGAAAAGAATTCATACGCAAGTACCAACCCATTTATCATTTTAGCTTCACTTCAATTCCACAAATAACTATATACACTTCGTCAGAAATATTTGCTAATTTCTGATTAACTCTCCCTTGTATGTCTCTAAACACTCTGGATATGTGGTTTTCTGGAACAATTGAATCTCCAAGTTCATTTGTAACTAAAATCAAGTTCTTATTCTCTTTTCTAATCTTTAATACAAGTTGATTCAGTTGTTTTAAAATTTCTTCTTCAATCATATTTTGCAAATTATCGTCAATACAGTCAATACCTTTTGATAGATCAAACATTATATTTGATGATAGGTTTGTCACACAATCTAAAATATAATTGTTTTCTTCTCCCAATGCATTTTGTAGATCATAGTAGGCTTCAAAAGTTCTCCATGAACTCGGCCTTGAATTTTTATGACGTTTTACTCTATCAGCCATTTCGCTATCTTCTACTTTTGCAGTCGCAATATAAACTACATCGTCTTTCTCTAATAATCTATTTTGTGCAAAATTGCTCTTCCCACTGCGAGCTCCACCAGTCACCAATGTAATCATTCTATATCTCCTCGTCTTTGCTTATATCTACTAGAAGTTCTTTTTCTATTTCTGCTTCTTCGAATGTAGCCATGTTATTTAAAGTGTATATTGATGTGTCTATTATTTGAAAAGCTAATGGGCAACCTGTTCCTTCTCCAAGTCTCATAGATAAATCAAGCATTGGTTTAAGTCCAATTTCGTTGAACACAAATTTAGCACCAGGCTCTTTTGACAGATGAGATGGTATTATATAGTCTTTTACCCTTTTGTCAAGTTTTATAGCACATAACGCAGCAGCTTGTGATATGAAGCCATCCATAACTACGGGCTTGCTGTTTTTAGCCCCAGATAGATAAACTCCTACAAGTCCAGCTATGTCTAGTCCGCCTACTTTGGATATCACATCTATTGCGTCGTCTTTGTTTGGCTTGTGTAATTCAATAGCCTTTAAAATTGCATTTTTCTTTAAAATTAGCTGTTCATCTGTAATTCCTGCACCTTTCCCAACAATATCATCTATATTAAAATCAGTGATAGCTTTGATTATCGCTGCAGAAGTAGTAGTGTTGCCAATCCCTACTTCACCAGTTCCCAATATCTTATATCCTCTATTAAATAATTCGTCTGCAATTTCTATTCCAGTTTCTATAGCTTTTATAGTCTCATCATATGTCATAGCAGGAGCTTTAGTAAAGTTATTTGTGCCATATCTAATCTTTCTATTAATGACTTTTTCTTCTTTTACATCTCCATTTATCCCTACATCTACCACTATGACATCAGCATTTGCGGCCTTAGACATGACACTTACCCCAGTCATTCCCCTAGCCATTTTTTCAGCCAAGATCCTAGTAAAAACTTGCGGCGACGATGCAAAATTTTCTTCCACAACACCATTATCGCTAGCCATAACCACTACAGCTCTTTTATCTATGTTAAAATCTGTAGTCCTGTAAATGCCAGATAATCTGATAGTGATTTCTTCCATTAAACCAAGGCTTCCTATCGGCTTTACTAGAGAATCCCAACGTTGTTTGGTTTTATTCATAGCTTCCAAATCTAGTGCATTAATTGAATTTAAGCTGCTTTTTATTTTTTCCATAATTCCCTCCAAAAATGGTTATTCTCTGCCGATAGCTCTCTTAAACATTTTACCTATGACAGTTCCGACAAAATATATCCCTGGATAGGGATCCGACCATGACCAAGTGGAATGGACTTTCTTAAATGTGTTGTCTCTAATAATATCTCCTATGGTCATCTGTCCTGTTTTTAGATAGTTTCTAATTGCAAATATATCTTCATACATGTAATGGAAAACATATCCCGTTTCATATTCTATGCTCTTAGGCTCAGGTAGTTTGTCAGTCATCTCCAAATATGCAATGTATGGAAAATTCAATCCCGCTTTATACAACATTTCATTGAAATTTATAGTTCTTACATTAACTTCAATTAAATAAATTTTTCCAGTATTTACGTCTCTTTTCAATTCACATTCCGCAAATCCTTTAAAACCGATCCCTTCCAAGAATGGCTTGCATATTTCATGAAGCTCTGGAATCCAAGTTTGTTTAGCATATGTTGACGCACCAAAATTATTCGGCCATTGCCTGATTTTATATGCTGCAGTATAGTGAGTGACCTTTGAATCCTGATTTAAATAGGCATCATAACAATAGCAATTTTTTTCAGGACCTGGGATTATTCTCTGAATTGTTATTCCATGTCCATCTTTATGTATCATGTTTACTTTTTCAATGAGTTCTTCTTCAGAATTGATAATAAAAACTTTTCTTCTATATGCTTTTACAAAAGAAGCTGAGTCCATAGGTTTTATTATGCAAGGGTATTTAATTTCTTCCCTTACTCTTTCTATTAAATTTTCGTCTTTTGAATTAATTGTTTCAGGCACTAAGACTCCATGCTTTTTAGCCAACAAACTCATTGTGTACTTATCCATGACTTCAGTCCAAAGCCCTTTTCTATCCATTGGAAAAAGGTAATACTCTTTGAGCTCATCAAAATAATTATCTATAAATTCGACATAAGGATCAGCTCCAGGGTAAAGAACTGGTTTTGCATATTGCTTTTTTGAATACTCTATTAGGAAATTCAGTAATCCCTCAGGATTCTCTTTATAATGTGGTGCTAAATGTTTTTCACTCAAGTATTTTGATTTTGCCCCATAACGGCTTTTTTCGCTATAATCAACCGCAACTACATGAACTCCCTCTCTACCCAAACATCTTATAATGCTTAAGCCTACATAGTAATTTGTCCCTAATACTACTGCCTTGTTCTTCATCAAGTCACACCTCATTGATAAAATTTTGCTTGTTCCATATTATTATATTATAGCATATCAATAAAAAAAATACTCAAAAAAGCTCCCTTAAGGGAGCTTAAATACTTATATATTAATTTTACCTTTCAACAATTTGTACAATATGCTCGCGGCAATTGCTCCAAATAGTCCTTGCACAATGTTTGCTGGTAAATTTATTAATGAAGGATTAAATCCAAACATAAATATCTCAGCAATAAAGTATCCACCAGCCATTATTAGTCCACCTATAGATGATGGTATGATTGGATATTTCCTTCCTAAATCTGTTTCAAAAATCACTCCTGCTACATATCCTTCAATTCCTTTTACAATCAATGTAACTGGCGCAAACACACTATAACCCAACAACAAATCAGCAAGTGCCGATCCAACACCCCCAACGAGGAATCCTGCTTTCTTTCCAAAGAAAAATGCTGCGATAAAAATCACCATATCTCCTAAGTTTATGTAACCAGTTTGAGCAGGAGATGGAATGTGAATTACCATTGTCATGACTACTGTTAAAGCCATCAATACTCCATATGAAACCAATTTTTTAGTGTTATTCATATAATACCTCCAATGTGTATTGTTACAGTTAATTTATTGATTAAACTGTACCCCTATACATAATAACACTATTCAATCTACAAATCAATATCTACATCCATTTTTTGCTCTTTAAATATTTAATCATAGCAGCTGTTATTATTATGCTTACTATCCAGAATCCAAGATATCCATATCTCCATTTTAGCTCTGGAAAATAAATAAAATTCATTCCATAAACGCCTGCTAAAAATGTCAGAGGTATGAAAATAGTTGAGAATATTGTCAGTATTTTCATTACTTCATTAGTTTTTGAGCTAATGCTAGATAGATATATGTCCATCATTCCAGATATAGTGTCTCTGTAAGTTTCTATTAATTCAATTACTTGGATTGAATGGTCGTAGATATCTCTAAAATAATAAGATGTTTTTTGATCTATTAGTTTTACTTCTCCTCTAGAAAGAGTATTGGCGATATCTCTTACTGGCCATACGGTATTTCTAAAAAAGACTATTTGTCTTTTCAAGGAATAAATTCTATTCAATATTTCCTTGCCAGGGTCATCCATTAATTCATTTTCTGCTTTGTCAATCTCTTCGCTTAAAGTTTCCATAATGTCGAAATATCCATCTACTATATAGTCGACTAAAGCATATGTCAAATCATCTGATCCTAAAGCTCTGACATAAGCTCCTTCTTTAAGGCGTTTTTTTATGGATTTGAATGCATCTTCGCCGTATTCTTGGAATGTTATGACCATATCCTCTTTAATTATTATTGAGATTTGTTTAGCATCTATTTCTATATCTTCTAACAAATACAACTTCTTAATTACTAAAAATAATGAGTCGTCGTATTCTTCCAGTTTTGCTCGTTGTCTTGTATTCAGTATATCTTCTAGTATCAATTTGTGGATTCTAAGCCTTTGCCCTATTTCCTCAATTGAATGAACATTAGCCAACCCTATAACATCAAGCCATTTTATGCCTAAATTTTCTTCCTTGACAAATTCATCAATTGAATTTATTTCTTTTTGAATTATTTTATCTTTATTGTAAGTAGTAAGAATCAATTTTTGAATTTCATCTGTTTGATTTCCAGTATAGATAAGTGTTCCAGGTGGTTGTTGCTTTTTCTTATAATAATTCTTTTTCGAGCTCATCATTTTCCTCCATAAAAAAAGAGTAGATTATATCTACTCCTGATTATATCATATATTATTCTCTTGTAATTAAAGCTTTTTCTTCTGCTTTTTGGATTTGTGTGCTTATCTGTAAGTTCAATTCAATTCCTTCATTTCTAATCAACATAAAAGCTGCCAAACTAGCTAGAAAATCTGATATAGGATATGCTAACCATACTCCCAGGCTCCCTAAATTCAAGCCCTTAGCTAATAGTATTGATATAGGAAGCATAATTACTAATTGTCTCAATACTGCTGTCGCAAGTGATGTCTTAGCTTTTCCCATTGCTTGAAAATAAAATATAGATACATAATATACACTAAGTAATGGAAATGCTGAAATCATAATTCTAAATGCAAAAGCTGCATCTTTTATTATCTTTTCATCTTGTATAAATAACTTGATCATGTTTGGTGCAAATATCAAAGACAATATCCAAAGTGCTGTTGATGCTACTAGTGAAAATACAATCGTCTTCGTCATTAGATTTTTAAGTCTCTTTAACTTATTAGCGCCTAGATTATAAGCTGCTATTGGCTGCATCGCTTGTGCAATTCCAAATATAGGAATGAACAAGAACATATACACTTTAGAAACTATACCTAATATTACAAGCCCTTCATCTCCAATTGCACTCGTTAAAAGACTGCTTAAGTTCCCCATGAGTATCCCATCTTCTGCCTCTATGACAAATGATGAAATTCCAACTAATAGTATTGGTACAATATACGATGCATTTATGTTGAATTTAAGAGATATGCCATATTCTTTTTTCATTTCTTGGAATTTATAAAATGCGTAAATAAATCCCACTATTTGCGATAATGCTGTCGCTATGGCTGCACCAGTAATTCCAAGGTTGTAACCGTTAACTAATATAAAGTCTAATATTATATTTGTTAAAGCTCCTAAACTCGTACTTACAATGGATACTCTTGTATTTCCCAGAGCTATCATCGTGTGTGAGATGTAGACTGTAAGTCCCAAGAATACGACTCCAAATACAATTATTCCTAAATATGTAGAAGCTAATGCTTCTACTGTATCTCCCGCTCCAATTATTCCTATGATGTTTTGCTTAAAAAGCAATACTACTAATACTAAAGGTATCATTACTGCTAGTATCATAGAAAATCCAGTATTCAGAACTTCTTTTGCTTTTTTGTAGTCACGTTCTCCATTGTGCCTTGAAAAAGAAGTCATTGAACCTACTGCAATCATAACACTTAATGCTACCATTACTCTTTGAAATGGAAAAACAGCAATTATTGCTGCTATCCCGTCTCCTCCTACAGTTCTTCCGACGAAGAATGTATCAACCATGTTATATAATTCATTAACGAGCATTGATATGATTACTGGAATCGAAAACTTTATCAACAACTTTGATATCTTTTCTTCTCCAAATTCTTTACTGCTCATACTAAAACCCCCATTTGATATATATATTTTATCATTTTGGGGATTTTAAGTAATTGACTGGATTGTCCTCTTTATTGGATTATATTAGGTTGTTCTAAATTGTCTAAATTTTAAGTAATCTTAACATAGTACATTCAATTTCTTAATTTAGTCCATAATTTAATGTAAACAATACGCATCCATTTGGTTTTATCTTAGTCACTAAATTGAATACACTTGTTTTTTCTGAAAAATAAAAACTCACATAAGGATGCACATAATTGTCTAACAAACTCCAATTTTCGCTTGTAAGCCTTTCAGGTTTGCCTAAATATACCCATTTGTCATATACCGAGCCATAGCTTTTGTTTAAATCGTATTTTGTTATTTGAAAATTGTGTTCGGTGTTAAAAAAGTTCAATGATACTTTTTTCTCTTTTAATTTCTTTGATTCGCTGTCTCCGTATATCTCTTCTTCTGATATGACTTCTGGATTATACAAAAGTATCTGATATCCAGTTTCAGACCTTGTGATTATATATCCGTCATCTTTGTATAAAACCTCATCCCCTAATAGCGAAAGAAACTTAAATGCGTAGAATGATGGCTTATTTAAGTAATTGGCTGTAAATATTCCTTTTCCTCCGAAGAAAGTTTCGTTTGTAAGCACAGTATCTTTGGAAATTTCGTCTATTACATTCATTACCAGTCTTTTATTTTCCATGGTGTAACTATAAATTATATAATTTGACATTATCAAAGTATCATGCTTTGGGGATATTTCTGACAAAGGATAGACTATATCGAAGTCTTCTGGTTTTATCTCTAGCCATTCATCTAATTTAGAGTAGGTATTAGAGAATGTTTTTATAAAGTCTTCCACTATATGTCTTTGAACGCCTTTTGTTGATATGATTGGGGTGAGTTTTATGTCTTCTAAAAAATCTAGGATTATCTCTACTCTTGTCCAGTTTATAAACCTTTTATCCTTGCCTTTATAAATATCCATGTCATCTGAGAATAAATTATTTACTATTAAATATTTAAATCCTATTTCAGTTTGAATTTCTTTTAGTATTCTCCTGTTTTCTTCTTCAAGTAATAGCGAAACATCTCCAATGTCGATTATCTCAGGTCTTTTAAAGATATCAATTGGCTCTTTTTTTAGATCAATATCCAATTTAATTATTCTATTATCGTAATTAAATCTCTCATAATCCGATAAATAACTCTCTAAATAAATAATTGCTTCTGATAAATCCAAGCTCTCTATTCTTTTTAATCTCTCCAACTCTTTGTCGCTTACCTTGTATTTTTTTCTGTATTGAAGGGGCGTCATATTATAATGGTTTTTAAAGTGCTTGTTATAGTACCTTACATGTGAAAAGCCTACATCTTCTGCAATTTCACTGATTGATTTATCAGTATCCAATAACAATTTTGTCGATTCCTCGACTCTTATCTGATTTAAGTAGTCATTAAAACCCTTTCCAAAAACTTCTTTTATCTTATATGACAAGTACTGTGAGCTTAAAAACTCTTGTTTTGCTATGTCCTTCAAGCTAACTTTATTCATGTAATTGTTGCTTAAGTATTTCATTATTCTATGATATCTTTCCAATTGAATTTCATCATCTTTCAGGCTCTCTTCATCATAAAAAAGATAATGAAAGTTATTCAGAAGATGATACATGACATCAAGAAGCTTTTCTTCCACTACATCTTCGTAATCATCTAATTTTGAAATAACTTCGTATAATATGATAGCTAGTAATTTCTTAAGCTTATAATACTTTTCAGAATCTTGATCTCCTACATTTGTAGAATCAGTGTAGTAGAATATATCTTTTGCGTCTTCATAATACGATTCAAAAAACAACGGGTCTATCTGAAAAATTAACAGCAAATTGTCCTCATCAATTGCTTCCATACTATATACTTCATCAGGATTAATAATCTCTATTTCAGTTTCCTTCAAAGGATACCTCTCAGCTTCTACGTTTAGCATGATGCTGCCTTTTAGCATAAACAGTATTTCTAAACTGTTTTGCCAATGTAATGGATATTCTTTTACTTTTAGAAGCTCTATATTTAAAGGTAAGTCTTTAAAGTATTCCGCTCTTTCTCTTCGCATTGTTTCACCTACAATCAAATTATTATGGTTTATACTGGTATTATTATACCCAATTGGGTAATATAAACATATATAAATTATGGGAGGTCCAAAAATGGAGAGAAACAAAGAAAAATTTATTCCCGAGATAAACACTAAATTAAGAGAAAAAATAGTAAAAGTGCCAGAAGTAATATATCGAGCTAGCGGTATTAAAATCCTTGGAACAAGGATAAAATCCTTATTATTCTCTACAGATGTAGCTATAATAAAAAATACGAATGCAGACTCAATAATAGCAGTATATCCTTTTACACCTCAGCTATCCATCATTCACTCTATACTTGAGGTCGCAAACGTTCCAGTATTTGCAGGTGTTGGAGGGGGACTGACTACAGGTGAAAGATCTGTTCAGATAGCATTGCAGGCTGAACTATTGGGAGCTTATGGTGTTGTAGTAAATGCTCCGACAAAACCAGATGTCATCAAAAGGATGTATGAAGTGGTTGACATCCCAATAATTGGAACTGTCGTGTCAATGAAAGACGATTACAAAAGTAAGATCGATGCAGGTGTCAGAATATTAAATGTGTCAGGTGGAGCTAATACTCATGAAATTGTTAAAATGATAAGATCTGAGATAGGCAATGAATTTCCAATAATAGCTACTGGCGGTCCAACTGACGAGAGTATTATGAGAACAATTGAAGCTGGTGCAAATGCAATAACTTATACTCCTCCTACTAACGGAGATATATTTTCACAAGTAATGGAAAAATATCGAAAAGAACAAGAATCTTGATTTTTAAATCACCTCATAGTAAGCTATATTTATAAACAATTCACTGTGAGGTAATTATGAAACTAAAATCAAGCGATATCACAAAAACTGCTTTATTTTCAGCGTTGACGGCTATAGGAGCTTTTATTAGCATCCCTATAGGTCCTGTACCCATAACTTTGCAAAGTTTGTTTGTCTTGCTATCCGGATTTCTCTTAGGTCCTTATTTGGGAGCTCTATCGCAAGTTGTTTATCTGATTTTAGGATTAGTTGGGCTGCCAATTTTTGCATCTATGACAGGTGGCATTCAAACAGTATTTAAACCGAGTTTTGGTTTTCTGTTGAGCTTTGTTGCAGCATCATTTATAGCAGGATATTTTCCACAAAAGAAAAAGACCTTAGCAAGTTTCATTAAAGCTAGCATAATTTCTAGCATAACAATGTACTTGATAGGTCTTCCTTATATGGCTTTTATCCTTAATTCTTATTTAGGGAAAGGTCTTAGTCTCACGTATATATTGAAAATAGGCTGTTTAATGTTTATACCAGGCGATATATTAAAGTTATTCATAGCTTCAGTTTTGGGAAATAAATTAAAGGATAAGGTGTAGTTTACATCCTAATGTGAACTTCACCTGAATTCAAAGCTCTTCTTTCTCCATTGACATCGATAATTAGATTCCCATATTTATCGATGTCCAAAGCTTTTGCTATCACATTTTCATTTCCTATATCCAAGGCTATTTCTTTGCCGATTATCATGGAATTTTCTATCAAAAGAGTTTTGTATTTTTCAAAATCTCTATTCGTCTCAAAATCTAAAAAAATAGCATCCAAATGATATAGAATTCTTTCTAAGAGCAACTTACTATCAATTTTAATTTTCGTCTCCTCTTCTATTGAAGAAGCGAGGATATTTGCTTTCATGAATTCATCTCTAGTATTTTTAATGTTGATTCCGATGCCCATTATAACCCCGTTGAAATCTTTGAATTGAATTAGCTCTGTCAATATTCCACAAATTTTATATTTATTAATATACAAATCATTTGGCCACTTTATATGCGCTTTTATATCTATTTCTTCCAATGCTTTAAAAACAGCAATAGATGCTAATTGTGTATATAGAGGCAATTTCGAGATCTCCAATTTAGAGTGGTAAATGACGCTAAAATACAACCCGCCTTTATTTGATATAAATCCTCTTCCAGCTCTGCCTTTACCTTTGGTTTGTTCGTCACTTAATATTACCGTACCATTTTCTAAGTTAATGAAGTTTTTTTTAGCATATTCATTTGTTGAATCAATTACATCAAAGTGAATTAGTTTTTTCCCTATTAGTCTATTCTCTCGTTCCATCTGAATTTACAATATTATCTTTCAAATATTTAATTATATCATCAGACTCATAAAGAGGTTTGCCATTAACCAAAAGCATTGGAACTTGATCCAATCCACCTATCGATAATAACTCATCGTAGTATTCTTTGATGTTTATATTTCTCATTTCAATTTCTAAATTATTTTCTTTGATGTAATTTATAACTTTATTACAAAATGGGCAATAATCCATATAATATAATTTTAAGTCCACAATTTCCTCCTTAAATTAGTAAAGGATTCTAACGAATCCTTTAAATAATCTCCTTCAATTTTCCAGTCACTTTATAATCTACTTCTCTCAATTCTTGTAATTCTTTCTTTCCTAACAGCATCATTATAACTTTTAATTTATAAATGGTATTTTCCATATATTCCATTGCGTTTGATATTCCTCCATGGACCAAATATGAGAGTATTTCGCCACTTATTCCTGCAACATCAGCGCCAAGTACAATAGATTTAATAATATCCATGCTTGTCCTTATTCCACCACTTGCGATAATACGCAAATCGTCTGGAAGTTTTCTAACCTGAATGATGCTTGCTGCTGTTGGTATTCCCCATGAATATAATTCTGTGAAGTCCATAGATGGATTTCTCAAATTCTCTATTTCAATGAAATTTGTTCCGCCAAATCCAGATACATCAATGTGTCTTACTCCAACATCATAGAGTTTCTTTGCTACGTCATAACTTATTCCAAAGCCCACTTCTTTAACAATAATAGGAACTTCTACACTTTTAACTATGGATTCAATGTTTTTTAAGACTCCCTTGAAATCTCTATCTCCTTCGTCCATAACCAATTCCTGTGCAACATTCAAATGTATTTGAAGCGCATCTGCTTTTAGAATATCTACTGCGAGCTTGGCGTCTTCAGATGACGATAAGCCTCCAATGTTTCCTATTACTATTCCTTCATCTCCTATGATATCTCTGACAACTCTGAAAGAATTCTCTGCCTCTTTATCTTCTAACACAATAGTTTCAGAGCCTACTGCCATCGGAATATTAAATTCCCTTGCTATAGTAGATAAATCTCTATTAATTCCTTCGCTAAAGTCAGAGCCACCTGTCATAGCATTTATCAGTACAGGGTAGTTGATTTTCTTGTTTAAAAATACAAGCGATGTGTTGATATCATCGAAGTTTAATTCTGGCAATGCATTGTGTGGTAAATACACATCTCCTAATAAGGTATCGCCTTTAAAAGAGGTCCTTAGGTAGTTCTCAACATGCTCTTTTTTCCTGGCTTTTCTCATTCTTACACCTCTTTGATATTTATTTAGGGAACTGTTATAGGTTCCACTATGTAATCTCCAAACATGTTATTTACCAATTCCTGCATTTGTTCTCCATCATAGATGAAATAACTTATATCGCCAATATACTCTCCTTCTCCAGGAATTGTAGCGGTTTCCATGAGATTAGTATCTATTTTGTTTACCATGGTTGCGCCTTTTAATACAAAATTAAACGGTATATTGGTTTCAACATTATTGTAATAGGTTTTTATAAGAGTAGGAATTTTAAATATGTTTTTAGGTGTTAAAGTCTGTTTTACTAGTTCCTTCATAAAGTACTGCTGGGCTTTTATCCTACCTACATCTCCATCCGGATATCCTACTGTGTAATTGTTGTTGTGTCTAAACCTTAAAAAATCATGTGCTTCTTGTCCGTTTAGATTTTGAAATCCTTTTTCTAAATTTATATGAAGCGGTGGATCCGCAGTAGGATCATCATACTTCATGTCAAATGGAACCTCTATATCGACTCCACCAATTGCATCTACAACTTCTTTTACTATCTGATAATCAACTAATACATAGTAATCAATATCAAATCCTATTAAATCACTTACTGCTTCAAGAGTCATATCCACTCCGCCGTATGCATGAGCAGCATTTATTTTATCCAATTTCCCATTTACCATCGTTCTGGTATCTCTTGGAATTGATAGGATAGAAATTTTCCCGGTATCGAAATTTACTCTAGTAAGCATTATAGTGTCTGTTCTGGTTCCCTTTGCATGATCGAGGTCTTTTGCGTCTACTCCAAGAAGTAAAAACACTAATTCATTTTTATCATTCTCGATTGGCTCTTCATCTATAGGATTTAATGGATCTTCCGCCGCAACTTTTTCTTCATCAAAAATAGTATTGGCTAACACTGCGTATATGGATGCAAATGCTAGCAACGACACTATAAATACAGTTATAAATTGTTTTTTCATCTTACACCTCTTAAAATATTATATAGTTATAATACTATATAATAAGTGCAATTACAATATTGAGAAAAAGAAAGATAGTGTCAATTAATTGTTGGAAAACAATTATAAAGTAATTTTCTAATTAATATTAGAATACTAATCCTGTTTTTATATGATGCAATAATCTACAATTTATATTTTAAAGCTTCCTACGCTAATCGGATAGGTTTATT
>JAHDQA010000033.1 GCA_018434075.1 Tissierellaceae bacterium | reverse complement strand
TAAGAGACAATTTGACAACACTCCTTTAAAATATGGTTTTGGTTGATTATATTTTACCAGAGTTTGTCAGTTGTCTCATCTTTTTTTGTAAATAAAATGGTGCTGGTTTTAATCACCAACACCAAAAATTATAGAGCCAAAAGATGATCATGAAATACTACATGTACACAAAATTCATAAATAGAGAACATATAAAAATACCTTCTAAATTTTTAGAAGGTATTTTAAATGTTTTTCTTGTTCCTCTGAATGTATCCATGCTCAACTGAAGGTGTAGCATTTACAGGCTGTGGATAGAGATCCATTAACCGATATACTAAAGGATCCATGTCGGTACTTACATGTAATCCTAATTCTTTTGCAACATCAACTGTTATAGGGTAATCATGCGTCCAAAACCCTTGGGTTAGCATATTGGATATATGTTTTTTTTCTTCTAGCGTGTAGCTATCTGGTAATAATGATATTATTGAATTGTACAATTGATTAATTGCCTTTTGTGCTACATCTGCCATAATCAATGTTTCATCATCTATTTTGTCAACTGGTTTTTTATTCAAAACATTAACAATAGAAGGTGCAGGATATTGACCAAGTTGCGGATCAACAGGTCCTAACATTGCATTCTCGCTCATAATAATCTCGTCTGCTGCTAAAGCTATCAAAGTCCCACCAGACATTGCATAATGAGGGATAAATACTCTAACTCTGCCTTTATGGTTTCTTAAAGCTCTCGCTATTTGTAAAGCTGCCAATGCCAAGCCTCCGGGTGTGTGTATTATTAAGTCTATGGGCATATCATCATCAGTCATTTGAATTATTCTTATTAACTGTTCCGAATCATTTATATCTATATACCTCATAACAGGAAATCCTAAAAAATTCATGCTTTCTTGCCTATGAATAAGAGTTATGACTCTAGATTTATTTTTAACTTCAAGTTGATGAATGATCCTTCTTCTGCTAGCACGTAAGGACTGTTGTCTGATTAATGGTTGTAAAGCAGATATTATAAAGAAAATCATAAATAAGTTAAATAGCATTCGTATCCCTCCTTGTACAATATAGTTATAATCAAATTACAGTTTTTCACTGTAATAATTATCAATTCATTAAATAATAATATAGTCTTCTTTTCTAATCATTAAATACATTTCTTTGGCTTCTCACCCTAGCCATAAAGCCAGTTTA
>JAHDQA010000027.1 GCA_018434075.1 Tissierellaceae bacterium | reverse complement strand
TTCAATTACGAGATTAAATCTCAAGGAGAAAACGAGTACACTCTATCTAATAACAATATTATACAGCAAACCTGAATAATACTTAGTCGAAAAAGGATTATAGGTTACCTTTAACAACCTAAATACATTATATAAGGAGAAATACAATGAAATTAAATCCAAAAAAATTAATTGTTTTACTACTGCTTATTAGTATTTTAAGTTCCATATTGATAGGATGTAGTAATTCAGGCTCAGACGAAGTTGTGGCGCAAGTAAATGATGTAAAAATTACCAAAGACGAGTTTTATGATTATTTGGTTAGCCAGAATGGTGATGATGCAATAAACGCATTGATACTAGAAAAAATAATAGAGTTAGAATTGAAAGAAAATAATATTGAAATTACACAAGACCAGATAGATGCTGAATACCAAAAAGCAATTGAATCTTATGGCGATGAAGCTACAATGGAACAAGCTTTGGCTTACTATGGATACACAAAGGATGAATTCTTGAAAAATATAAAAATGAATTTAAGTATAGAAGCTTTAATTGAGCCTTCAATCACAATAACGGATGATGAAATCAAAGCTTATTTCGATGAAAACAAAGATGACTTCAACCAAGCTGAACAAGTTAAAGCTAGCCATATACTTTTAGATACCGAGGAAGAAGCTAAACAAGTGCTTGCTAAAATTCAATCTGGTGAATCTTTTGAGGACTTGGCAAAAGAATATTCCACAGATACTGCAACTGCAGCTAATGGTGGGGATTTAGGGTTTTTTACTAAAGATGAAATGGTTGAAGAATTCTCTAATGCAGCATTTGCACTAGGTGTTAATGAAGTTAGTGAGCCCGTTAAAACAACATATGGCTATCATATAATTAAAGTAACTGATAAGAAAGAAGCAAAGGTAGCTACATTAGAAGATTCTAAGGAAGAAATAAGAGATATATTAAAAGATCAAAAAATACAAGAACAATATCCAACATGGTATCAAACTGTACAATCAAAATACACAATAACTAACAACATTAAGACAAATTAACAAAAGCCACCCTCAAATTGTAGGGTGGCTTTTCTTTATAATTTGGCTCTATAATTTTTGGTGTTGGTGATTAAAACCAGCACCATTTTATTTACAAAAAAAGATGAGACAACTGACAAACTCTGGTAAAATATAATCAACCAAAACCATATTTTAAAGGAGTGTTGTCAAATTGTCTCTTA
>JAHDQA010000087.1 GCA_018434075.1 Tissierellaceae bacterium | reverse complement strand
TAATTGCTATGCAATTAACCACAAGCTCCACATCTACTGCTACTACTAATTTAGTATATTTCATTAAAAAGCTAAAGAACTTGACAGCTTAGCTTTGCTATGTAAAAATATACTAAACGTAATAAATAAATTTTTGATTTTATTTTTTATTTTTACGAAATCTAATCAACTTAATTTTAATCTAAAAATAGTTTTAAATTTAGTCAAATTCCTTAATCTGGAATGATGAAACACAAACTATTTCACACTACCAGATATATGAACAATGACATATTAACAGAGATAAAAGTGTTTCATTTTAATTTGCATTTAGCGTTTATACTCCATATAATAAAATTCATCTTTACCATTAAATGTTTCTTTGATATATTTATTTTTAATTTCAAATCCAACATCTAAGTAACACTTTATTGCCCTTTTATTGAAGGATCTTACTTCAAGTGTTACTGGAAATTGCGGATATCTTTTCCTACACTCCTTTATTAATAGCTTCATTATATCTTTACCATAACCTTTACCACAAAGAATAGGTTTCAACCCTACACCAATAATACTTTTACCACAATTACTTGTAATCCTTCCATATGCAATTAACTCATCATTGTATACTATTCCTACAAATTCCTTTTCCCTTTTCTCCTTTATTGCCAAATCCCAACCGTTTTTAACTACAATACTATAGTCCGAAAAATTATAAATAGCATATTCTTTTTCATATTTCCAATTACAAATTTCTATTGCATATTCCTCTGTTAATTCTTTTAAAACATAATTTTTCATTGATTAACTCCTCCTTTATAAATAATAAATATACCATGCTATTCTACTAGTAAAAATTATAACTCAATATTCGTTTTCCATATATATTAGATTATTTCCTCTCATTTCGCTTTATATTGAAATCACACCTATTACTAGCAATTCATGCCTTACAATATCAAACCTAAAATAGAATTTTTTCTTAGTTTTATAACCTATTATGTACTTGTTGATATACAATAAGATTTATTATTTATATCTAAACGAATAATTATACAAGCACTATAATGTCATATATCGCATTATGCAATTTATATACATTATTAATCTCTCTACCTACCTATCAACCTAATACTCCATTTTCCAACTATACTTTTCCCATTTTCACCTTATCATAACTCTAATTACCCAATGTCATCAATATTTTCGCCCATTTTTAAGGGTCAAAAAACTGTGTTTTTCCACAAATTTTTGACTCGAAATTCGTCATCAAACCACTATATGTTGTGGTCAAACCCTATTATTTCTCCTCCGAACCACAATACGTCATCAGAATTATACTCTCCACGTGGCTCGTCCTCTTGATAGGTGCATTTTTGTAAGTCTGCATTTTGCTCATTTTTAGAAATTTGTTTATGTCCATTAATTTTGCTAGTTAAGCCTGTCTTAAATATGAATGTCAACGTATAAGGATCTATACTTCCATC
>JAHDQA010000048.1 GCA_018434075.1 Tissierellaceae bacterium | reverse complement strand
TGCTTAGGCTTTCTACCTCGATTTTTGTGTATAATGAACGCAGGTCCTTGTTCTACAACTCCTTTCTTTAACCTTAATACTTGGCGTTCACTTAGGTTTAAAAGTTCAGCAGCTTCACGAATAGTTAATACTCCATCAATAGTTTGGTTAATAACCCTAAGTCTTGTTATTTCCTTTTGGGTCATATTAAAAATCTCCTCTCTCATACTGACATTTTATCAGATTAAATTTAATATGACATTATCATAGAATATTTATACACCAGGTTAAAAACAGTTGAAAATAAGTTATTTATGATGTATAATGAGGTAGTGTCAAATCATAGTTAAATAGTGTTATATCACTCTTGTAGTTAAGAGGGGAGGGAAGGGTCTATGACAGAAATCAAAGTTGGTGAAAATGAATCTCTTGATAATGCTCTTAAAAGATTTAAGAGACAATGTGCTAGATCAGGCGTCATTGGAGAAGTAAGGAAAAGAGAACATTACGAAAAACCAAGTGTAAAAAGGAAGAAAAAATCTGAAGCAGCAAGAAGAAAGAAAAGTGCTAGATATTAGTAAGAAGGTGTAAAGAATGTCTCTAAAAGATAAGCTTATGGATGATATGAAAAATTCCATGAAGAATAAAGACACTATCAGGAAAAACACTATTACTATGGTTAGAGCTGCGATAAAACAAAAAGAAGTAGACGAAAGAAAAGAACTTAGTGATGAAGAAATTTTGGACATTATATCAAAACAATTAAAAGAAAAGAAAATGGTAATAGAAGACTTTAGAAAAGGAAATAGAGAAGATTTAGTAGAGCTTACAGAAGCAGAGATGAAAATTCTTTTGGAATACCTACCTGAGCAATTGTCTTATGAAGAAGTTAAGAGAATTGTTAAAGATACTATTGACGATATGGGTGAAGTTACATCCAAAGACATAGGTAGAATTATGAAGGAAGTTATGCCAAAAGTAAAAGGGAAAGCAGATGGAAGCCTAGTGAATAAAGCTGTAAAAGAGCTATTAGAATAACCTGAGAAAACTCAGGTTATTTTTGTGTGAATAACAAAATAATGGGTATAACTAAAACAGTTGGTTTGGAGGGAGGTGATTGAATGAAAAGACGTATAAGAATAATCTTTGCTCTAATTTTAATGTTAACAATTACTATTCAAATTACATATTCAGCAGACATGAATAGCAAGGGAAACGTATATGTCGTACCAATTAAAGGCGAAATCAATAATGCCACATTCAATTTTGTTGAAAATCAAATTGAAAAATTGAATAAGGATGGAGCTGCAGCTATAATATTTGAAATTGACACTTATGGAGGCTTGGTGGATGCAGCAATTAAGATAAAGGATGCTATTATTGAATCAAATATACCAACTATATCCTTTGTGAACAACAAAGCTTTGTCTGCGGGTGTACTTGTAACAATAGCTTCTGATCATGTAGTAATGTCTGAAACATCAGTAATCGGAGCTGCAGAAACCATACCTAATGATGAAAAAACTTTGTCAATGTGGAGATCTGTGTTGAGAGACACTGCACAATTTAGAGGAATTGATCCGTTATATATTGAAGCTATGGCAGACAAAGATATTGCAATACCGGGAGTAATTGAAAAAGGCAAATTATTGAGTCTTACAGCGATTGAAGCACACGACTATGGTGTTTGCGAACTCATTTCATCCGATTATAATGAAATGTTAGAAAATTTCGGAATAAATTACTCTAATATTGAGATGGTAGATGAAAGTATGCAAATTCAATTTTCAAAATTGATATCAAGTCCACTTGTTAGTTCGTTATTACTTACGTTAGGCTTCCTTGGATTAGTAATCGAATTATTTACTCCAGGTTTTGGCATAGGTGCGGCAATATCGTTAATTGGATTTGGATTATACTTTGGAGGCAACATACTAGCAGGAAATTCTGGCTGGACAGAGATAGTTTTGTTTATAATTGGGCTAATATTATTAGGTATTGAAGCCCTAGCGCCGGGTTTTGGATTGCCGGGCATATCAGGAATAATAATAATATTAGTTGGCGTAGTTTTAGCTATGGATAATCTTGAATATGCTATAATGTCTTTAAGTATAGCAATAATAATTTCGACATTTATAGGAATTGGACTTGTGCGGAAAGGATACAACAGTAAATTGTTCAGAAAAGTAATTCTTAATAGTAAGCTAGTGACCAATAAAGGTTATCTAAGTAATACGGATAGATCTTATATGACAGGTAAAGATGGGAGAACAATAACAGATCATAGGCCATCAGGTTTTAGTATGATAGAAAATGAAAAAGTAGATACTATATCTGATGAAGGATTTATTTCAAAAGATACAGAAATTATTGTTACTAGAGTAGAAGGGTCAAAAATAATTATTAGGAGGAAATAGAATGATAGGAACCATATTATTAGCAGTTGTTATAATTATATTGCTTATTTTATTTTTTACATTTGTGCCTGTAGGGTTATGGATAACTGCTTTTTTCTCAGGTGTCAAAGTAAAAATATCAACTTTAATAGGCATGAGACTTAGACGGGTCGCACCAAATAGAATAGTTAATCCAATGATAAAGGCCACTAAAGGCGGATTAAATATAGATATAGATGAGCTTGAAGCTCATTATTTAGCAGGCGGTAATGTAAACACTTTGGTAGATGCTTTAATAGCAGCGCAAAGAGCAAATATTCCACTCGACTTTGAAAGAGCTGCAGCGATAGATTTAGCAGGTAGAAATGTTCTGGAAGCTGTACAAGTGAGTGTTAATCCAAAAGTTATAGAAACTCCTAAAATTGCTGCTGTAGCAAAAGACGGTATTGAAGTAATAGTTATTGCTAGAGTAACTGTAAGAGCAAATATTGAAAGATTAGTTGGTGGCGCTGGTGAAGAAACTATAATAGCCAGAGTTGGAGAAGGAATTGTAACAACAGTCGGTAGTTCTGACACTCATAAAGCAGTGTTAGAAAACCCTGATAGTATATCTTATACAGTTCTACAAAAGGGGTTGGATGCAGGGACTGCATTTGAGATACTTTCTATTGATATAGCAGATGTTGATGTAGGAAGAAATATTGGAGCAAAACTTCAAATGGACCAAGCAGAGGCAGATAAGAAAATTGCACAAGCTAAAGCTGAAGAAAGAAGAGCTATGGCTGTTGCTAGAGAGCAAGAAATGAAAGCAGAAGTACAAGCGATGAATGCAAAACTAGTTGAGGCTGAGGCACAGGTGCCATTAGCAATAGCTCAGGCATTAAGAGAAGGAAATCTGGGAGTAATGGATTACTACAATATGAAAAACCTATTGGCTGATACTGATATGAGATCCTCTATTTCTAAAATAACGGGTGAAAATGAACCCAAGAAAGACAAATAGGATGTGATAATTTGGATCCAATAATAGACATTGGCAGTTCAATATTTAATTTAGTTGTTGTGATATTACTTTTTGTGCTGGGTAGAAGCTATTCTGAAAAAAAGAAAGTTGAAGAAAACAAAAAGAAAGAAATGCAACAATTTGACAATAAATATTATAGGAATGAAAAGAAAGAATCACAAAAAAACTATAACGAGAATAAACCTTCTATTTACAGATCTAAATCAAGTTCTGAACCTAATTATAAGGAAATTGACAATTCGCTTGAACAAAAATTAGCTGAATGGGAAACTGAACTCTATTCTGAAAGTGATTATGAAATAGATGCCTTTGAGAAAGATTATTTTAGTTATGATGAATTAAGAGATTCAAATGGTTATTCTGGATTAAAAACAGACATATTAAAAGGAATAATCTTTTCAGAGATAATTAGCAAACCAAAATGTAAAAAATGAAATAAGAGCTTCTGATGAAGCTCTTATTTCATTGCGCTCTAAAATAACATAGAAAACAGTTGATTATTATGCTATGATAAATATATATTCGATTTATGTAGGAGGTAAAATATTGTCAAGTAATAAAGAAACATTAAGTATTACGGTAGAAGATGAAAATATTGTAAAAAACTTATTTGGTAATTTAGATAAGAACATTGAGCTAGTACAAAACAAGTTTAATGTCAACATTCATTTATTAAACGATGAAATAGTCATTCAAGGAGATAAAGAAAATGTATTTAATGCTTATAATTTAATAAATTATTTGATTGATATTATAAAAAAACAGAAATTTTTATCTTATCAAGATATTGTTTATGCCATAAATATATTAAAAAACAGCAATGACTCTAATTCTTTAGATATAATGAATGATGTTGTGACTATTAGTGCTCAAGGCAAGAGTATAATGCCTAAAACTATTGGACAAAAAAGATATGTCGATGCTTTAAGGAAAAATGATATAGTATTTGGGATAGGACCTGCTGGGACAGGAAAAACTTATTTAGCAATGGCTATGGCTGTTCAAGCTTTTAAAAACAAGGAAGTCAACAGAATTATACTAACAAGGCCTGCTGTAGAAGCAGGAGAAAATCTCGGATTTTTGCCTGGGGATTTGCAAGAAAAAGTAGATCCATATTTAAGGCCAATATACGATGCGCTTTTTGATATTTTAGGTTCGGAAAATTTCTTCAGGCTATTCGAGAAAGGGCTTATTGAGGTTGCCCCTTTAGCTTATATGAGAGGTAGAACTTTAAATTCTTCTTATGTAATATTAGACGAAGCACAAAATACAACGAATGAGCAAATGAAGATGTTTTTAACTAGGCTTGGATTTGGGTCTAAAGCCATTATAACAGGAGATGTAACACAAATAGATTTAGCTAAAGGAAAACAGTCTGGTTTAGTCACAGTATCTAAAATATTAAAGGGCATATCAGGAATAGAATTTATAAATTTAACAAGCGCAGATATCGTAAGACATCCATTAGTACAAAAGATTATTGAAGCATATGAGAGAGTTGACAATCAACAATAAGGGTAGATATTATGAATAGAAAAGAACTAAAAGCAAATGATTTTATAAATTATATATATAGATATAAATTAAATGCTATATTCATATCATTGTTTTTAATATCTATGATTGCGCTTGCAATTAGATATCAAAATCTCCAAACATTTTATGAGTTAAATAATGGTTTGCGAAATAATATTATCAATAAAGTTGGAATAAGCTTATTGATTTTAATTTTGACATCTGTATTCATATATTATTTATATAATTATGCTAAGGAAATAATTTTAAAGAGAAACGATTTGGCATTGTTATTTATAATAATGGGCATTAACATAATTATTAGTTTTTTTCTTAGGGACTATGCTTTATTTATTGTAACTTTTTCATTTGGTTCGATTTTAATATCTCAATTACTAGATCATAAAATTGCTATAGCTTCAAACTGCTTTATGTATTTAATATTGAATATATTGTTGCATGGGAATACTGTAAGTTTAATAATATCAGTGATTAGTATAAGTGCCGCAATATTGCTTACAAAAGAAACCGTACAGCGCAACAATCTAATTTTATGCGGAATGCAAATTGGGATTTTTGGAATAATCTTGTACACACTGTTTATTTTGTCTGGCTATTATGGTAAATTAGATTATAGAATTGCAATTGTAGAGTTATTTCTTGGAGGATTGATTTCTTCAATAATAGCTCTAGGCTCTTTGCCAATGTGGGAGAAACTTTTTGGAATTTTAACTTCCTTTAGATTGATAGAACTTTCAAATCCTAACCAACCATTATTGAAGCGACTTGCTATAGAAGCTCCAGGAACTTATCAGCACAGTATTTTGGTAGGAAATTTATCGGAAACAGCATGTGAAGCTATTGGAGCTAATTCATTGCTTGCGAGAGTTGGATCGTATTATCATGACATTGGTAAAATAAAAAGGCCTCTAATGTTTAAAGAAAATCAATTTGGCATAGAAAATCCGCATGATAAGCTTGATTTACTACAAAGCGTTGATATTATAACATCTCATAGAGATGATGGCATTCATTTAGCCCATGAATATAAACTTCCAAATGAGCTAATAGACTTTATTGACCAACACCATGGCACAACATTAGTTGCATATTTTTACAATAAAGCTAAAGAAGAAGGGTCAAGCCTTCCACAAGATAGGTTTAGGTATAAGGGGAAGAAACCACAGACAAAAGAAACTGCTATTGTGATGCTTGCTGACTCTTGTGAAGCAGCTATTAGAAGCATAAACAAACTAGATGAAGAAATGATTGCTAAAACAATTAAGAACATTGTTAAAACAAAATTGGATGACGAGCAACTTAATGAATCTCATCTTACTGTAAGAGATTTGCTCATCATACAGGAAATCTTTATTAGCTACTTTAGAGGAGTCTATCATCAAAGAATAGAGTATCAGACGACATTGGAGGAATAGGTATGAGAGTACTAATAGATAACAGACAAAGAAAAATTGACATTGACGAAGAAATTGAGTCTGCAATAAATAAAGCGATAAGGACATGCCTTCAAATAGAAAAAAGGTCTTTGAACTACGAAGTTAGCATTTCCTTTGTTGATAATGACGAAATTCAAAGTTTAAATAAAGAGTATAGGAATTTAGATAAACCAACTGATGTTTTGTCATTTCCACTAGATGATTACGATCATAACACTGATCATTATATTTTAGGAGATATTGTAATATCAACTGATAAAGCAATAGAGCAAGCTATGGATTTTGGACATAGCATATTGAGGGAAATTATATATCTCACCGTGCATAGCATGTTTCATCTACTAGGATATGATCATATGAATGATGAGGATAAACAAATTATGAGAGAAAAAGAAAAAAGTGCTTTAAGAGAGATAGGTATATTTAGAACTGGCGAAGGTGATTAATTTGAATTTAAAAAGGCTAATTGAAAGTTTTAACTATGCTGTCAATGGAATTGTTGCAACTATAAAAATGGAAAGAAACATGAAGATCCATTATACAATAGCTATAATAGTTTTAGTCTTGAGCTTAATGCTTAACTTTTCAAAGATGGAGTTTTTAATTCTCATTTTTGCCATAACTTTAGTTTTGGTTTCAGAATTGTTCAATACAGCCATTGAGAAAACTGTCGATATGATAACACTTGAATATCATCCGTATGCGAGAGTAATTAAAGACATATCTGCAGGAGCAGTTCTCATAGCTAGTATCAATTCCGTAATTGTAGGTTACCTTCTCTTTTTTGATAGATTGAATCCTTTTAAAGACATTGTGTTGCAGAGGATAAAGAATTCTCCTGTCTATTTAACTTTTATAGCATTACTCATAGTTGTTCTCATAGTTATTGGGTTAAAGAGCAGATTTTATAGAAAAAAGGGGACACCTTTTCAAGGTGGTGTAGTTAGTGGACACAGTGCCATTGCTTTTTTAATTGCTACGATTCTTTCAACTCTTATTGATAATTTGCTTACCATAACATTATCCTATGGACTAGCTTTTTTAGTGGCTGAGAGTAGAGTAGAAGGGGGGATACATTCTACCAGAGAGGTTGTTTTTGGCGCTTTGATAGGAACTTTAGTAGGCATAATGATATTTCAATTTATATACAAATAAATAAGGAGAGAACATAATGAACGATAGAGAATTAATAAAGTTGGCGATGGAAGCCAAAGAAAATGCTTATGTGCCATATTCAAAATTCAAAGTTGGTGCAGCCCTAATAACTGAAGATGGAAGTGTCTACATTGGTTGCAATATAGAAAACGCATCTTATTCACCAACAATATGTGCTGAGAGGACAGCTATTGCAAAAGCTGTTTCTGATGGGCACAGAAAGATAACCAAAATAGCTATTGTGGGAGATTCGCATTACACATATCCATGTGGAGTATGCAGACAAGTAATTAGAGAATTCGGCAAAGATTCAGAGATAATAATTGCTAATAATGAAGAAGACTATAAAAAATACAATCTAAATGATTTGTTGCCAAATAGTTTTGGACCTGAAAACTTGATAAAAGAGGAAGAGAAAGATGTATAAGTCAGGTTTTGTAACAGTTATTGGCAGACCAAATGTAGGAAAATCAACATTGCTAAATCAGATAATTGGAGAAAAAATATCCATAATTTCTGATAAACCTCAAACAACTAGAAATAAAATACAATTAGTATACACTGAAGAAGATGTTCAAATTGTTTTCCTTGATACACCTGGAATTCAGACCCCAAAAAATATCTTAGGAGAATACATGTTAAAAGTTTCGAAATCAACATTAGATGAAGTTGATGTTGTGACTTTTATGGTTGACAATAGCATGGAAATAGGAAAACAAGACAAAGGAATTATCGAACAATTAAAAGATGTTAAAACTCCTATAATCCTTCTTATAAATAAAATCGATCAGCTAACAAAAGAAGAGATTGATTATCTAATTAATAAATATGAAGCTATGAACATGTTTGAAGATATAATACCAATATCTGCCATACAAAATAAGAATGTA
Organism: Tissierellaceae bacterium; assembly: GCA_018434075.1. Taxonomy (GTDB): domain Bacteria; phylum Bacillota; class Clostridia; order Tissierellales; family Tissierellaceae; genus Soehngenia. The sequence continues at coordinate 80,833 of JAHDQA010000048.1, read as the reverse complement.
GATTTATATATAAATGCGTTAAAAAAGCTATTGCCTGAAGGGCCTCAATATTATCCAGATGATATGATAACTGATCAACCCGAAAGAATGATAATTGCTGAAATAGTTAGAGAGAAAGCTCTCAATAATCTTGAGGAAGAAATTCCACATGGTATATATGTAGAAGTACAAGAAATTAAAGAAAGAGAAGGTAAAAATCTCTTAGATGTATATGTTAATTTATACTGTGAAAAAGAATCTCACAAAGGCATGATAATTGGGAAAAACGGGAAAATGCTTAAAAAAATAGGTACTGAAGCAAGAAGTGACATCGAAAAGCTAATGGATACTAAAGTAAATCTTAAAATCTGGGTTAAAGTTGAGAAAAATTGGAGAGACAAAGTAGATAAAGTTAAATATTTTGGTTATAAGCTTAGCTAGAAGAAGGATTAATATGGAAGAAACATTAAAAACTGAAGGAATAGTTATTAAATCATCTAGATTTAAAGAAAATAGTAAAATATTAACCGTTTTGACTCAAAGGTTTGGAAAGATTAATATCATGGCTCAAGGAGTCATGAAGCCAAATTCTAAAGCTCTTGCATACTCAGAAGTGTTTTCAACAAGTGAATTCATTTTGAAGAAAGGAAGAAATTTCTATTATATTATAAGCGCTGATTTGATTAATTCTCATTACTTTCTAAGAGAATCCATTGAAAAAATGGCAGTTGGTTTCTATTTTCTTGATTTGGTAGATAAATCTATTCCAGAGGAAGAAATAAATATAAAAATTTATAATATGCTAATAGTCGCGCTAAATAATCTAGAAGGCAGAGAAGTTGATTATATAGATTTAGTTCTCGGGTTTGAGTTAAAATTGATAAGCTTAATTGGTTACAAACCATATTTAGTAAATTGCATGGATTGCCATACAAATAATTCTAATAGCTGGTATTTCGATATTGAACAAGGCGGTATATTGTGTTCAAATTGTAAAACTAAGGAAAGCAAGTACATTGACTATAAGCATGTTAACAAGATGTCAAGGTATATAAATTTACCTTTCAATGAATTGTCTAATGATACTGTTAACAGTGAAGACAAGTATAAATTGCATAACTTAGTTTATAAATACATTCAGACCAAGCTAGATATAAGAGAAATAAAGTCTTGGAACATTTTAAAAGATTTATTTGAAAATTCTATAACTTGACATATAAAAGAAAATTTGGTAGATTAAAATAAGTTATGAATATAGATATGCAATGATAAAGAAGGTCTTTTAATCTTATTTATAGAGAGCTTAGATTGGTGGAAACTAGGCATGTAGATTATTAGATTGGAGCTTTTGAGTATATGTACTACAAGTGGGTGCTTTTGCATCAACTAGGGTGGAACCGCGGAAGTAACCTTTCGTCCCTACTGGGATAGGAAGGTTTTGTTTTTTTATTAAATAAAATATTAGGGGGACTAATATGAATTTCCAAGAGCTTATGTTAAAACTTTTGAATTTTTGGGGGGAAAAGGGCTGCTTGATAATGGAACCATACGATGTTGAAAAAGGTGCAGGGACGATGAATCCTCATACTTTCTTGAGAGCTTTAGGTCCAGAACCTTGGAGGGTTGTTTATGTTGAACCTTCCAGAAGACCTGCTGATGCAAGATATGGAGAAAATCCAAACAGAGTTTATCAGCATCATCAACTGCAAGTAATATTAAAACCTAGTCCAGATAATATTCAAGATTTATACCTTGAGAGTTTGAAAGCTATTGGTATTGATCCAATCAAACATGATATAAGATTTGTAGAAGACAATTGGGAGGCACCGACTTTAGGAGCATGGGGACTGGGCTGGGAAGTCTGGCTTGATGGTATGGAAATAACACAGTTTACTTATTTTCAGCAAGTTGGAGGTATAAATTGTGATTTAGAATCCGGAGAGATCACTTATGGACTAGAGAGAATTGCCATGTATTTACAAGATGTTGACAATGTCTTTGATATTAAATGGAATGACAACATCACTTATAGGGACATATTTGCAAAAGCTGAGTACGAGCATTCGGTATACAGTTTTGAAAAAGCAGATATAAGTGTTTTGAATAATCTTTTTAATATTTATGAAAATGAAGCTAATAAGATATTAGAACAAGGATTAGTGTTACCAGCTTATGACTATGTGCTTAAATGTTCTCATACTTTCAACGTATTAGACGCAAGAGGCGCAATATCTGTATCTGAAAGAACAAACTTTATAGCTAGAGTTCGTAACTTAGCTAAAAATATAGCTTCTATGTATATAAAACAAAGAGAAGAAATGGAATTTCCACTTTTACAAAAGGCAGGTGAAATGAATGACTAGAAGATATTTTTTAGAAATTGGTGTTGAAGAGCTTCCTGCTAGATTTATAGATGACGCTCTTGTTCAATTAAAAAATAATTTTGAAAACACCATGAATGAAAATAGAATAAAATACGAAGCTATTTCAACATTTCAATCACCAAGAAGACTAGCTATTGATCTAATAGGATTAGAATCACGAGGTGAAAGTGAAGAGGTTATTGTAAAAGGACCTGCCAAGCGCATAGCATTTGATCAAGATAACAATCCGACTAGAGCATTGGAAGGATTTATGAAGGGACAAAATGTAAAATTAGAAGACATTTACTTTGATACAGTGAACAATGAAGAATATGTATTTGTAAAAAAAATCAATGAGGGCAGACTATTAGAAGATGTATTGAAAGATAGTATTGCTAATAATATAAGAAATATCACTTTCCCTAAGTCTATGAGATGGGGAGGAAAGAACATAAAATTTGCTAGACCAATCAGGTGGATTGTATCTCTACTTGATGACGAAATCATGGAATTTGATTTTGAAGGCATCACAGTTTCAAATGTAACAAGAGGTCATAGATTTTTAGGAAGTCAAAACATTGTAATAACAGAAATTGGACAATACAAAGAACTGATGAGACAAAATTACGTCATAGTGGATCCTCAAGAAAGGAAAGATACAATTAAGTACAATTCACAAAGATTAGCAAGAGAAAAGGGTGGGAATGTTTTAAGAGATGATGAATTGTTAAATGAAGTAACAAATTTAGTGGAGTATCCAACTCCTATTATGGGGAGAATTAAGGATGAATATTTGAATTTGCCATTTGATGTAGTTGTTACTCCTATGAGAGATCACTTGAGATTTTTCCCCTGCGTAGATGATAAAAACAGACTACTACCATATTTTATCACTATTCGCAATGGTGATGATAGATTTATTGACACAGTAATTAAAGGAAACGAGAAAGTACTAGGAGCTAGGCTAGAGGATGCAAGGTTTTTCTACAATGAAGATATTAAGTATCCTTTAGAAACATATGTTGAAAAACTTAAGAGACTAACTTTCCAAGAAAAATTGGGCACTATGTATGACAAAACCATAAGGATTCAAAGACTCTCAGGGAAAATAGCTGATTACTTAGAAGTTGGGGAGGAAACTAAGAAAAATATTTTACGAGCTAGTTACCTTTCAAAAGCTGATTTAGTAACTAAAATGGTTACTGAGTTTACTGAACTTCAAGGTAAAATGGGCATGGAATATGCTGAAAAATCTGGAGAGAACAAGATAGTTAGCCAAGCAATTTTTGAACAATATTTACCACGATTTGCACAAGACAATTTACCTACTACGACTGCTGGTGCAATTTTATCTATAGCTGACAAATTGGATTCTATTTGTGGCCTATTCGCAATTGGAATTCAACCTACTGGTTCTCAAGATCCTTTTGCATTGAGAAGAGGAGCATTGGGAATAATAAATATAATTATAGACAAGAAATTAAATGTGTCTTTAAAAGATATGATAGATTTCTCGCTTTACATTTATATTGAAGAGAATAGCCTAGCATGTGATTTCAATAAAGTCAGAAGCGAGATATTTGATTTCTTCATGGCAAGAGTTAAAAACATGTTAACAGAGCAAAGAATTAAACATGATGTTGTAGATGCTATAATTAGCACTGGAACAGACAACATTTATGACATAGTCATTCGAGCAGAGAAGATTGTGAATTGGTTAAAAGGAGAAGAAGCACAAAAAACTATAGTATCCTTCGATAGATTGACTGCTTTGTCTCAAAAAGCTACTTCTTCCAATGTTGTCAGAAATTTATTATCTGTGGATGAGTTAGAATTATATGATGCTTATAACAAAATAGAAGACAAAGTAAACACATATATAAATAAAAAAGAGTATGATAAAGCATTGGATTTATTAGGATATTTATCAGATCCAATAAATAGATATCTAGACAATGTAATGGTTATGGTAGATGATGATAATATAAGAAACAACAGATTGGCATTGATTAAGTTGATTAGAGATAAATCATTGGATATTTGTGATTTATCACTTATACAGATATAAGACATAGGTTTAGGCTAGAGTGTTCAATAAGAGCACTCTTTTTCATTCAAATTAAACAAGGTATTAAAAAATTTAAATAGAATATTAAATATGTGTTTTATTATAACAAGAATGGAGATAATAATATGAACATACGGCAAATAGCTGAAGAAGAAGAAAAAATAAGACTATCTCCTTATGCTAAATTGAGTAGTGATACTAAAGGCAGGCAAAAAGAAGAAGCAAAATGTGAGATACGTATGGAATTTCAAAGAGATAGGGATAGAATAATTCACTCTAAAGCATTTCGTAGGTTAAAACATAAGACTCAGGTATTTATAGCGCCTGAAGGGGATCACTATAGAACAAGATTGACACATACACTTGAAGTTTCACAAATTGCAAGAACAATTGCTAGAGCGCTGAGACTCAACGAGGATTTGGTCGAAGCTATTTCTCTAGCACATGATCTTGGGCATACTCCATTTGGACATACAGGTGAAAAAGTATTAAACAATTTACATCCAAATGGATTTAAACACAATTTACAAAGTCTCAGAGTCGTAGATTTGTTAGAATATCATGAAGACAGGCCTGGACTTAATTTGACTTTTGAAGTTAGAGAGGGTATAATTAATCATTCTGGAGAAAATTTATCAAGTACATTGGAAGGTCAATTAGTAAAATATGCAGATAGGATTGCATATATTAATCATGACATTGATGATGCAATTAGGGCAGAAGTTATCAACGTAAAAATGTTACCAAAGGAATGTTTAAGTGTGTTAGGTGAAACACATGGAAAGAGAATCAACACCTTAATAACTGACATAATAGAGAATAGCAACAACCGAAATTCAATATCAATGAGTGATGCAATTAGTATGCAAATGGAAAATTTAAGGCAATTCATGTTTGAAAATGTGTATTTTAATAAAAAAGCTAAAAAAGAAGATGACAAGGCTGAATATATCGTTGAACAAGTATATAATTATTTTATAAATCACTTTGACAAATTGCCTGAAGACACTAAAAAAATTTATACTGATACACCAGCAACAAAAGAGGATATCATATGTGATTATATAGCTGGTATGACTGACAGATTCATATTGAATACATTTATGGACTTATTCGTTCCAAAGGCATGGGACAGAATTTGAAGATGGTGATAAGAGAATGGTACAGTTAGGAGAGAATGTTGTCGAAAAAATAAAAGAAGAAGTAGATATTGTTGAATTAATAGGGGGTTATGTTCAACTAAAAAGGACTGGCATTAACTATGTAGGGTTATGCCCATTTCATAGTGAAAAAACTCCGTCTTTCACTGTCTCACCGAATAAAAAGCTCTACCATTGTTTTGGCTGTGGAGAAGGCGGAGATATTATTGGTTTTATAATGAAGAAGGAGAACCTTGACTTTATTGAAGCTGTAAAATTCATAGCTGAAAAATATAACATAGATATAGATATAAAAGAGAATAACATTGACAATAGTTTAAAAAATAGAATATATGATATAAATAAATTAAGCTGCGAATTCTATTATAATAGTCTGTTTAAAAACAAAATTGCTTTAGAATATCTATCTAAAAGAAAAGTTAAGGCAAAAACAGCTAGAGAATTCTATATTGGATATGCCGATGATTCATGGGATGGATTAGTCAATTTTCTTAAAGAGCATGGAATATCTGAAGAGGAAATTGTCAGAGCTGGATTGGCAAGTAGAAAGAAGAATGGCAACGGATATGTTGATAGATTTAGAAATCGAATCATATTTCCAATCTATGATATTAAATCAAGGGTTATTGGATTTGGTGGAAGAGTTTTAGATAATTCATTACCTAAGTACTTAAATTCACCTGATACTCTAGTTTTTAATAAAGGGAATCATTTATATGGTTTAAATAATTACCTTAAATCATCTAATAAAGAAAGAATAATTTTGGTTGAAGGCTACATGGATGTAATTTCACTTTACAGTAATGGGATTACCTGTGCTGTTGCAAGCTTAGGAACAGCATTTACCATTAATCAAGCAAAACTCATAAAACAGTACAATTCTAATGTATACTTGTGTTATGACTCTGATGAAGCAGGTCAAAGGGCAAATTTAAAGGCAATTGATATTTTCATAAGAGCGGGCATAGAGCCCAAAGTAATAATGTTACCAACTGGAACTGACCCTGATGATTTTATCAAAGAAAATGGAATTGATGAATTTGAGAAAGCAGTAGAAAAAGCTTTATCCTATGTTGAATTTAAGGTATTTACAATTGAAAGAAAGTTCGACATTACTAAAGAAACTCAAAAAATCGAATTTATAAGAGAAATGGCCAAAATATTGAGTGAAGTTAAATCTCCCGTAGCAAGAGAGATATATTTACAAAAATATTCTAATAAATACAATGTTTCTAAAGAAGCAATATTATCAGAAATGGGTATAAATATTCATAGAGAAACAAAACAGACAAATAAAAATACTAAAATCAACAAATCTTCGTATCCAAAAGCTGAGTTAGAAGCGATTTCTTTACTATTATTGGATAACGAGGAATCTAGGAAATTAGCAGAGAGACTTGATGACGAGTATTTTCAAGATTTTTACTGCAGACTATGCTTTTCCACGTTGAAAAATAGAGTAATAGCGGGGAAAGAAATATCACCGCAAGCTATTTTAGAAGATCTCATAGATTATACTGAATTCAGACCACAGATAGAAAACATTCTTTATAGAGAGATAGAATATGATTTTAGCAATTTAAATGATTTTATAAATGACATTGTAAAAAGCTTGGAGCTGAATATGATTATTAATCAACGTGATAAATTGATAAGTAAAATAAAAGAAATTGAGAATGACGATAATTACAAAGAAGAAGTTATTAAACTTACAATAGAAGTAGCTAAACTTAATAAGAAGATAGCTCTTATTAACACTAGTGGGGAGGAAGTAAGTTGGACGAAAAAGTAAAAGAAAATAAAAATAATTTAACGAATAAACAAATGGCAGAAAACAGCTTGATTCAAAAGGGTAAGAAAAAAGGCATGTTAACGCATAAAGAAATATTGGACACCCTTGAAAGCGTAGAGCTCGAACCAGAAGAAATCGATGAATTTTACCAAAAACTAGAAGATTTAAATATTGACATAATTGGTGACAAAGAAGAAATAGAAGATATAGAGATAATTGAAGATCCGGATGATTTAATATCAGATGTTGATGAAACAGATATTGAAGCAGATGAGGACTTAAAAGGAGATATATCAATACCTAAAGGCGTAAGCGTCGATGACCCAGTTAGAATGTATTTAAAAGAAATTGGGAAAATTCCATTACTGACAACAGAGGAAGAAATAGAACTTGCAAAAAGAATGGAGAACGGCGACGAAGAAGCAAAAAGAAAACTTGCTGAAGCAAATCTACGATTAGTAGTTAGCATTGCAAAAAAATATGTAGGTAGAGGAATGCTTTTTCTAGACTTAATTCAAGAAGGAAATCTTGGATTAATGAAAGCCGTTGAAAAATTCGAATATAAAAAAGGCTTTAAATTCAGCACATATGCAACTTGGTGGATTAGACAAGCTATTACCAGAGCAATAGCAGATCAAGCAAGAACTATAAGAATTCCAGTACACATGGTAGAAACAATCAATAAATTAGTTAGAATTCAAAGACAATTGGTTATGGAACTAGGAAGAGACCCAACACCTGAAGAAATTGCTGCAGAAATGGAAATGGACGTCGACAAAGTAAGAGAGATCATGAAAATTGCTCAAGAACCAGTTTCTTTAGAAACTCCTATTGGGGAAGAAGAAGATAGCCACTTGGGCGATTTCATACCTGATGAAGAAATACTTGCTCCTGCTGATGCAGCAACATTTACAATGTTAAAGGAACAGCTGATGGAAGTATTAGATAGCTTGACTCCTAGAGAACAAAAAGTATTAAAGCTTAGATTTGGGTTAGAAGACGGTAGAGCTAGAACACTAGAAGAAGTTGGGAAAGAATTTGATGTGACAAGAGAACGAATTAGACAAATTGAAGCAAAAGCATTGAGAAAATTAAGACACCCAAGTAGAAGCAAAAAATTGAAAGATTTTTTAGAATAAGATTCGTTTAACGAATCTTATTTTTGAAAGGAGTAATTATGAAATTATCAGAAAGACTTCAATCAATTGTTAATTTTGTGCCTCATAATTCAATTGTTGCAGACATTGGCACTGATCATGGCTATGTGCCTTATAAATTAATAGAGAGCAGGAAATCGAAACAAGTCATTGCTACAGATATCAGCAAAGATTCTCTTAACAAAACAATATCTGCCATTAGACAAGATTTATTAATTGGTGAGGAAATAATTACGAGAGTAGGAAATGGATTAGAACCAATTAAACCGTTTGAAGTAGACACAGTGATAATTGCCGGAATGGGTGGGACTCTTATAGCAGATATATTAAGTAAAGACTTAAAGAAAGCAGATAGTTTTATTGATTTTATTTTACAACCTATGGTCGCATCAACCGAGTTAAGGCTATTTTTAAATCAGAACGGATTTGAAATAATTGATGAAGACTTAGTTGCAGAAGACGGCTTTATTTATGAAATCATTCATGCAAAAAGAGGACTCGAATTGATACCGGATGATATATATTTTGAAATTGGCAGGAAATTAATACAAAACAAACACCCCTTGCTAGAAGAATTTATTCACAGAAAAATAAATCAAGCTCATTCGATTATTTCGGATTTAAACAAACACTGCGATTCACTTAAAGCACAAGAAAGAAAATACAACTTGGAGAAGAAATTAGCAAAATATCAGGAGGTGTTAGAATGCTTGTAGGAGATATTATAAATGTAATTGAGAATTATGCTCCTTTGTTCCTATCAGAAGAGTGGGACAATCCAGGACTGCAAGTTGGAAGTTTGTCAAATAACGTTAATAAGGTATTATTATCATTAGATTTAACTGAGGGAGCAATAAAAAAGGCTATTGACAATAGATGCGAATTGATCATAACTCATCATCCATTGTTATTCAATGCAACTTCTTCAATAGATTTATCGACTACAAAAGGAAAGTTAATAGAAAATTTAATAAAAGCAAATATAAGTGTATATTCAGCGCACACTAATCTAGATTTGACAATAGACGGGGTAAATGACATCCTCGCAAATCTTATTGGAATTAAGAATACAAGGGTTTTAAAGCCAACAATAGACAATTATTTATATAAAATAGTGGTGTATGTTCCAAAAACTCATGAACAACAAATATTAAAAGCATTATCCATTTCTGGAGCAGGATTTATAGGTAATTATAGTGATTGTAGTTTTTCTTCGATCGGAATAGGTAGATTTAAGCCTCTTGAAGGTAGCAATCCATTTATTGGGGAATTAAATAAAGTTGAAGAAGTAGAAGAAGTAAGAATTGAAGCTATAGTGACAAAAGAAATTTTACATAAAACAATCTTCGAAGTAAAAAAATCGCATCCTTATGAAGAAGTAGCTTTAGACATTTTTAAATTGGAAAACCCAAATGAACAATACGGTTATGGAAGAGTTGGAGATGTGGATCCTTTATCGTTAAATGAAATTGCCGATATAATAAAATTAAGATTAGAAACTGAAAACCTAATCGTTTATTGCAATAAAGATATACAAATTAGAAGAGTCGCTGTATGTGGAGGAAGTGGGAGTGACTTTATAGTTGAAGCAAAAAAAGAAAATGCTGACTTATATTTGACTTCAGATATAAAATATCATGATGCACAGCTAGCTAAAGAGTTAGATTTGATTTTAATAGATGCTGGTCATTATTACACTGAAAAACCAGTATTAAAAAAACTAAGAGAAGTCATAAATAAGAAATTTGGGAATCAAATTGAGTGTATTATACATCAAGATCCATCGTATTGCTATAATATTTTATAGGAGGAGAAAATATGAGGGACTTAGATTTAATATATCAACTTGATAATTTATATTTAGAATTGGATTTAAAAGAAAAAGAATTGGAACATATAGAAAGAAGACTTGATATACAAAAGAGAAATGATGAAAAACAAAGATATCAATTGGAACTAGAAAACTTACATAAGATTATTAATGATAATCAAACTGAGTTAAGAAGAAAAGAAAACCAATTAGAGGATATGAAATATAAACTTAGTAATTTAAAGAATAGTTTTGAAAAAGCCAATGTAATAGATAACAAACAATATGAACATTTTATATCATCCGTTGAGAATTATGAAGAAAAAATAGATACCGCAGAATTAGAAATTCTTGACATAATGATAAATGAGGATAAAATAAATAATAAAATTGTTAAAACTAAAGATAAGATCAACGAAATTTCTGAAGAATTAGGGAATTTGATTAAAAAATATGATTTAAAAATAAGTGATTTAAAGCAGGAAATAGTCGGCTTAAAATATCAGATACTGACATTAAAAGAAATCATATCAGTAGACAAATTATTGAAATACGAAAAAATTAAAGCAAAGAGAAAAAAAGCTGTAGCAATAGTTAAAGACAAAGCTTGTTCTTCATGTGGAATGATATTACCTACATCATACTTTGATTTTTTACAAAAAAATGATGATATAATTTTATGTGAAAATTGCGGGTGCATATTATATTATAAAAAAGAATAAAATTATGTAAATTCTTTCCCGAGTTTAAGTTAGACTATTTATTTGAATTTGTGTTTGTGGTATAATAATATCAGGAGTAAGTTGTATGGTCGCATGCGAGAGCATGAGGAAAGTCCGTGCTCCACAGAGCAAGATGCTGGGTAATACCCAGTGGGGGTGACCCTAAGGATAGTGCAACAGAAATAAACCGCCTTTAATGGCAAGGGTGGAAAGGTGAGGTAAGAGCTCACCAGCATTTAGGTGACTAAGTGGCTATGTAAACCCCATCTGGAGCAAGACCAAGTAGGAGCTACTAAAGATAGTTGCTCGCTATCGCTCCAAAGGTAGGTCGCTTGAGCATATTGGCGACAATGTGCCTAGATAGATGACCATATAAACAGAACACGGCTTACAGACTTACTCGTTACATGAGCTGATTATGGTAGTCCCATAATCAGCTCTTTTTAATTTGCGCTCTCGCTTATGATTAATTAGCTAATTATGCTAGGCATGTGCAAACTATTTTCTGAAAAATTATTTGAAAATAGTTTTTACTATTATGGGATTGAAATCGTATTGCGGTAATAAGCTAACATAATTATATTGTTAAAAAATAGATTTATTTTTGTAATCATTTTGTAATAATTGTGTTGTATAATTCGACGTAGTAAATTATAATTTAACTAATAGGGCAATTAAGAAGACAAAGGGGTGTAGATTTTGAGAAACAGAATATACAATACAATTATGTTAGTTTTATTTGTCGTTGTAATTGGTTTTGGATTTAAAGACGCAGGTGTTTTTGTTACAGACTATACGGTTAAAGAAGAGGAAAAATCTGTTCAAACTTTTGAAGATGGAGAAAAAGTAGTATTAATCAAAGAAAATAAAGATTCATATCAAGTAAACAAAGATGGCACATTGTATTTGATACCCAAAAATGTCATGATTAGAACAACGAGAAGTACCAATGAGTATGAAAGTATTTCTGATACAAAAGTCTATGCCGAAGCTTCTTACGACTCAGAGGTTATTGATACTATTAAAGCAGGCACTGTTGTTACTTTAAAAAAGACGAATAATAATTTTGGTTTTTTTACATATTCAAACAACAATAAGTCTGGATTTATTGAATTTTCATCTTTAAAACGCATTGAGAAACAGAACATAACTTACGGATATGCAACAGATGATAAAGTAGTAAAAAATGATGGAAAATATTTAGCTTTGATTAAAAATGAAAGCGTATCTATTATAGATTATAAAGATGGAAAGTATAAAGTTTCTGACAAGAAGGGAAATATTTTCATCGTTGGAAAATCTTTAATTAATTTGTATAAAACATCTGAAGCAGCTAGTAGAGGTACATCTAGATCGGTAAGCGAGAATATAACAAATGTTGTTACAAAGGCATATAGTTTGATTGGAAAGCCATATGTATATGGCTCAGCCGGACCCAATAGTTTTGATTGCTCTGGATTTACATATTCAATATATAAAAATGTTCTAGGTATTGTGCTACCTAGATCTTCAAGATATCAAGTATCAGCAGGAATTAAAATAAGCAAATCTGAGTTAAGGCCTGGAGATTTGGTGTTTTTTAATACTGTGGGAAGCAATATTTCGCATGTAGGGTTGTATATTGGAGAAGGGAATATGATACACGCTTCTTCTGGCAAAGGCAGGGTTAGAATAGATACTATTTTATCTGGATGGTACAGTGGACGCTATGTAACAGCTAGAAGAATAGTTAAATAAGTGCTTTTTCTAAAGCACTTTTATTTATAAAGTTCGAGGGGTGTAAATATGGGATTAATAATAGATGGTAAAATGATAGCTAAAGAAATAAAAGAAGACATCATAATACAAGTTGAACATCTCAGAAAAGAAAATAATATTCCCAAACTTGCGATTGTAAGATTAGGCAACAACGCAGGAGATATTTCATATGAAAAGAGCATTATGAAATCATGTACAGAAGTGAATATTGAAACAAAAAATTTCACACTTGACAACAATATAAGTACTGAAGAACTACAACAAATTATTAATCAACTCAATGAAGATACAACCATATCTGGAATTCTTTTATTTAGACCGCTACCAAAACATATAGATGAAAATTTAATTAGAAATTCAATAAATGTCAATAAAGATGTTGATTGTATGCATCCTCTTAATTTAGAGAGGATATTTGAAGGTGATTACAGTGGTTTTACACCATGTACATCTAAAGCAGCATTATTGGCCATATTAAATAGTGGAATTGAATTAGATGGCAAAACAGTTGCTGTAATCAATAGATCGATGGTTGTCGGGAAACCTTTATCTATGATGCTATTATCCAACAATGCTACTGTGACAATTTGCCACTCAAAGACTAATGATTTAAAGAAAATAACTAAGAACTCTGACATTGTAGTAACGGCATTAGGACGTGCAAAATATTTTAATAAAGACTATTTTACAAATAATTCTATAGTGATTGATGTTGGTGTGAGTCAAGACAAAGATGGGAAATTATCAGGGGATGTTGACTTTGAGGATGTTGTAAATAATGTAGGAATGATTACTCCAGTACCAGGTGGAGTTGGTAGCATAACAACATGCGTCTTATTAGAAAATGTAGTAAAAGCGTCCATAAAAAAATCAACCTTGATTTAAACAAGGTTGATTTTTTTATGGATTATTTTCATCTCCGGGTGGTAGATTACTATTACCGTTATTGTTGCCATTATTGTCATTGTTACCATTACCATTATCAATTGGGTTTTCTGGTTCCATAGGTTCTTCAGGGTTTTGAGGCTCTTCTATTGGAGGAACGACAATGGTTGATTCATTATGATCAGTACAAATTTCTGTTGGTGCTTCGTATATATAATCGCTTGGTGCTATACCTCCATTTTCAGATGGAACATATGGTGGATTTCTTTTTATAAATACTCTAGATTCTACATTTTCAATCGGGCAAAATTCATTTGCTATTTTGCCATTTGTTTTATCAATCATTAATTCTACATGCGTAGTGCACGATGTAGTAGGTTCTGTTCCGCTTACGAAGAGTTCCTCTCTCACTGTTCCTCTTGGATCTTTAGAACAAAGTTCAGATGGGAGCAACCCTGACTGAGTGCAAATAGTTTTAGTCACAATACCATCAGGTCTTGGAAAACTCATTTTACTCTCCAAACCATCATGTATAACAGTATTTATATGTTTCCACAGCATTGCAGCAGTACTACTACCTTTAGATAGCGTTATTTTAGGCATATCATTTCCAATCCAAGTTCCAGTTACATAATATGGTGTATAACCCACAAACCAAATATCAGCTTGATTTTGCGTAGTTCCAGTTTTACCAGCCACTGCCATATTAGGAAGTTTTGCCCTAGAAGCAATACCATTTGTAACAGTGGTTCTTAATATATCTCCCATTATATATGCCACTTGTTCAGAAGTAATTCTATTTTCCTCAGGAACATTATCTATTAGAACATTTCCATTCTTATCTAAGACTTTAGTAAAAGATATAGGTACAACATATACCCCTTTATTTGCTATAGCTCCATATGCAGCAGTTAGTTCCAATGGAGTAAGACCTTTGCTCATACCACCTAATCCCAAAGCTGATAAATTTTCATCATTAATATTAGGATTATCTTTTGCAGTTACAATGCTTTTATCAATACCTAATTTATTTAAGAAAGAGATTGAAGTATCAATTCCAATATCTTTTAGTACTTTTACAGAATTCACATTGACAGATTGTTCAACACTTTTTCTTAACGTATGGAGTCCTCTATAACCTGAGTACCAGTTTTTAGGCCAAAGTTCTCCGCTAGCATTATAATATGGAACATCGTCTATTACACTAGCAGCAGTGTAACTAGAATTTAGTGCTGGCCAATATACAGCGATTGGCTTAATGGCAGAACCAGGTTGTCTTTGAGAATCAGTGGCTCTATTTAAAATACGAGACCCTTTAACATCTCTTCCGCCTACCACAGCTTTTATATAGCCTGTTCTGTAATCAATAGTGATGGTTGCTGATTGTGGTTGTACTATACCTTGTTTTTGGACATAATAATATTTATTATTTAATATTAGATTTCCATCAACTAATTCAAAGAAGTCTTGATTGGAATCTAAATAAGATTTATCAATGACAATTTTCCCATCATCCACTTTATATTTACTTTCATCAATCATTACAGAACCAACAGTATGGGTTATTAAATTCTTATCTTCATCAACAGTATAAAAATCTGCAATATCAAAATGTTTTTCGTATGGCGTAATTTTCTTGCTGTTTATTATTAAGTTACCATTCTCAAATGCATATTCATTTGAAGTCAATATTAAGTTTAAATCTTCAGTCATTAAATTGCTTTTTCTATAAAATATAATATTGCCATTTGAATCAACTATGTCACCTGATCTATTGCTAGACCAATCAATTAATACAGGATTTTTATAGCCAGAAGTATTTCCGATCAAAATCTCTAAGAAATTATCATAAATATCTTCTAACTGTCTTTGCATCTTTAGATCTATAGTCGCATATATACTCAAACCACCTGTATAAAGAAGATCTTGAGCTTGCTCTAAAGTATAGCCATTAACCTCCATTAGCTTATCTACAACATCATTCTTTACCATATCTGTAAAATATGAAGTTATATCAGCTATTTTTTTTTGTTCGGGTTTAATGCTCATTTTTATATCTTGGTTTATAGCTTCATTATATTGGTCTTGTGTTATTTTGCCTAATTCTAACATTTTTTGTAAAACGATTCTTTGCCTGCTTACAGATTTTTCATTGAACACACATATATATTTTTCGCCTAAAACTTCTATTTCACCAACTTGGAAATCTGTTGTAGGGTCGAATTCCTCAGGTTTTACTCTATAATATGGTTGATAATTACTTGTACTTTTTACAATTCCCGCAAGCATTGCAGATTCAGCTAAAGTTAGATCTTCAACATCTTTAGAAAAATAAGTTCTCGCTGCTTCTTGTACGCCATAAGCATTTTGACCAAAATAATTTCTATTTAAATATGCCTCCAGAATTTGCTCTTTAGTCAATACTTTTTCTACTTGCAATGCTAGATAAGCCTCTTTAACTTTTCTAGTAATTGAAACATCATTAGTCAGATAGACATTTTTGACTAATTGCTGAGTTATCGTGCTACCACCGCGGAGACTACCGCTTTTGATATTGTCAATCACTGCAGCTCCTATACCTCTTATGTCAACGCCTGGGTGCTCGTAGAACCTTTCATCTTCAATTGCCACGAAAGCATCTAATAAGTATTTAGGCATTTTATTTATACTTACGACAGTCCTTAATTCTTCTGCTTGTATCTTTTCTACTACATTTCCTTCCAAGTCATATATTGTTGAAGTTTGATTTAATGAAGAAACTATTGTAGTTGGATCTATCTCTGGAGCTTCTTTAATAATTCCAACTATGCCAATACCCATAATACCTGACAACAATATGCCTAAGAACAACAATGAAAGTAATATTATTTTAAGAGTTTTCAAATTGTAGCCCTCACTTTCTATAAAGAAAATAAATGTTAAAATGTTAAATAGTGAATTACTTTGATAATTATAACATAATAATCGAATCTGTAAAAGTATTGCATATTACAGTGCAGAAATATAGTATAATAAACATATTAATGCTATAATATTTTTGAAAAGTGGTGTTTAAATGGAAAATATAGAAAAGACTCTGATAGTCGGTGTGGAATTGCCTAGTGAAGATATCGAAGATTCATTAGACGAATTAAAAGAATTAGTGAAAGCTGCTGGAGGAGAGGTTTTAGCGAGTGTAGTTCAGAAAAGAGAAAGAATAGATTCCAAATATTATATTGGGAAAGGGAAAGTTGATGAAATAAAAGATATATCTGATAAAATGGACGTAGACTTGATTGTGTTTAATAATGAACTTTCACCTGCACAATTAAGAAATCTAGAAGATGTCATAAATAAGAAAATAATTGATAGAACTACCCTCATATTAGATATTTTTTCAAAAAGAGCTATATCCAAGGAGGGCAAGCTTCAAGTAGAATTGGCACAACTAAAATACTTTATGCCAAGATTGACTGGAATGAGAGACTATCTATCAAGAGAAGGAGGAGGAATAGGGACTAGAGGGCCTGGGGAACAAAAGCTTGAAACAGACAGAAGGCACATACAAAAAAAGATTAACAACATAGAACTCAAGTTAGAACAGATTGAACGCGAAAGGGAATTAAAGAGAAAAAAAAGAACATCTTCCAACATACCCGTAGTTGCATTAGTCGGATATACAAACTCGGGAAAATCAACTATACTAAACCAAATAATTAGAAAACATTCTTCTACTGATAAGAAAGTTTATTCTGAAGACATGCTATTTGCAACATTAGATACTGCCCATAGAAAGGCAAAATTGGCAAATGGAATGGAAGTAATATTTGTAGACACTGTAGGTTTTGTTTCAAAACTCCCAACAAAACTGGTAGAAGCTTTTAAGAGCACTCTGGAAGAAATAAAATATGCAGATTTGCTTATTCATGTAATAGACTCATCAAATAAAAATATTGATCTTCAGGTAAAGACCACACTAGATATAATAAAGGAGCTAGGAGCTAATCAAATTCCAATGATCAACGTTTTGAATAAAATAGACAAGACTTCAAAGACTGAATTGGTATTCAATATGAACAATTTGGATGATAGGATATTTATTTCCGCACTAGATGATAATGATATAGACAATTTATTGGAGCGAATCCAAGAGAAATTGACGTCAATAAAAAAATGAATTTTCATTAAATTAGAACTAGAGGATGATTTATGAAGAATTTAATTTATAGAACACTTTATAAAAATGGGAAAGCTGAGTTGGAAATTAGCAAATCGAAATTCATAGCATCATCATTTCCTATTCAAACTCAACAGCAAGCTATTGATATAGTCGATGAAATTTCAGAACTATATAAAGATGCAACACATAATTGCTATGCATATGTTATATCTAATTCTAATCTAATAGAGAAATTTAGCGATGATGGAGAGCCTTCTGGAACTGCAGGACTTCCAATATTACAAATCATTAAAAACAAAGAGTTAACCAACACCCTCATTATTGTTACTCGATATTTTGGAGGAGTAAAGTTAGGTAAAGGCGGATTGGTGAGAGCATATACAAACGCTGCACTAGGAGCTATCCTAGATTCAAAGATAGCAATTATGAAAAAGCATTCCATTTATAGACTGACAATCAATTACAGCCATAAGAACATAGTAGATAAATTGATAAAAGAACAAAATTTATTAGTAGAGAACTCAAGCTATTTAGATAAAATATCTATTGAGATTGCAATTGAAATGGATAAAGAAGATCATATTTTACGTAGACTTATAGATGCTACAAATGGTGAAGTAAATATTGAAAAAATTAATGTTTTATACAAACCATTTTCAGTTGAATAATGACTTTAAAATGGGTATATATTTATGCGAGGTGATTAAGATGAGAGGTTATGAAAGCTTAAAAGAACAAATGCTAAACTTAAAGAATTGGGCAGTAATAGGTGTAACTGCAAAGAAAGACAGATACGGATATAAGATTTGGAAAATATTAGGTGAACACGGATACAATGTATATGGAGTTAGTCCAAACTATGATGAAATCGAAGGGGTAAAGATATATCATTCCATTGGAGATATTCCTGATAAAATTGATGTAGTGGACATGGTAGTTGCACCTAAAATCAGTTTAAATGTATTAGATGAAATAAAAGAAAAAGATATTGAGCTTGTATTTTTCCAACCTGGATCATATGATGAAGAAGTTCTTAAGAAAGCAGATGAACTAGGGTTATCTTATATAATAGAGGATTGCATATATGCAACTCTTAAAGCAATGGAAAACTAAATTTAGTAAAATGTTTCAATTGCATAGCCATCATTGGCTATGACGTTATTATACTAGGGAGTGAAATAATGAAAGATCCGCATAAAGAAATAGAATCAATAGTTCAATGGTTAAGAGAAAAAGTATCGTCAGCTGGAGCAAAAGGTTTAGTTTTTGGCTTGAGTGGAGGGATAGACTCTGCTGTAGTAGCAGGGATAAGCAAATTAGCTTTTCCAAGCGAATCATTAGGAGTTATCATGCCCATCAATAGCAATGTACAAGATGAAAGCGATGCGCTTTTAGTAGCAAAAACATTAGATTTAGATACCATAAACATCGACTTGAGTGGTATTTATCAAAACTTTCTCAAATCATTGCCATTTGATGGAGAAAATCCTATGGCAAAAGCCAATTTAAAGCCAAGACTTAGAATGATGACTTTATATTTTTTTGCGCAAGAAATGAATTATCTAGTTTGCGGTTCAAGCAATAAATCTGAATTGGAAATCGGATATTTTACTAAATATGGGGATAGTGGAGTGGATTTATTACCTCTAGCAGATTTTGTCAAGTCAGAAATTAGGCAGCTAGCAGAAGAATTAAAAATACCTAGGGATATAATAATAAAACCACCGACTGCTGGTCTGTGGGAAGGTCAAACTGATGAGAAAGAATTAGGTTTTAGTTATGATGTTTTGGATAAATACATCATAACTGGAGAAGGTCCTGAAGATATAGTAGAGAAGATAAAAGAATTACACAACAAGTCTCAACACAAACGAGAATTTCCTCCTATTTATAAAAAAATTGGTGAAAATTAATCTCTCTTATGCTAAAATATATAAGTTAGTTGATAAAAGGAGAGGTGTTTTATGTCAGGACATTCAAAGTGGAACAATATAAAAAACAAAAAAGGTAAAGAAGATGCGAGAAAAGGAAAAGTGTTCACGAAACTTGCAAGATATATCATGGTTGCTGCTAAAGAAGGTGGACCAGATCCAGACTACAACCCATCACTTAAAGCTGCAATTGAAAAAGCAAAAGCTGAAAATATGCCAAATGACAATATAGAGAGAGCTATAAAAAAAGGCACAGGTGAGTTAGGCAATCAAACTTTTGAGGAAATTATGTATGAAGGATATGGCCCTTCTGGTATAGCCATTATGGTAAACTGTTTAACTGATAATAGGAATAGAACGGCTTCAGATGTAAGACATGCATTTGATAAATATGGAGGAAATTTAGGCCAAAGTGGTTCGGTTTCGTTTCTCTTTGATAGAAAAGGTATTTTAGCTATTGAAAAAGATGAAGATATAGATGAAGAAGAATTGACCCTATTAGCTATAGATTTAGGAGCTGAAGATATATATATAGAAGAAGATGGATATCAAATAATTACTGATCCTAAAGATTTTTCAAGAGTTGAAGATGGATTAAAAGAAGCGGGATATAATTTTATAATGGCTGAAATTTCATATATACCACAGACTACTGTTACCTTGACAGATGAGAAGGATATTAAAAATATGAATCGATTGCTAGAATTATTGGAAGACAATGACGACGTTCAAGAAGTATATCACAATTGGGAGATGCCTGAAGAAGAATAAGGGGGATCTTCTATTGAGAAAAATTGATTATTTTCTACTCATATTATTGATAATTAATGTATCTATATTTTCATTTGTAATGGCAATAGAACGGAGTGCCTATGACTTAGATTATTATATGGATTCTTATGAAAAGAATGGTGTTTTTGAAGTTACACATAAGTCACATCAGGAACTTGAAAAACTCTCTAAAACAATAATCGCAGTACTTAAAGGAAACTCTGATGTATCTGAACTTAGCCCGTATTTCAGTTCAAAAGAGATCTCCCATATGAGAGATGTCCAGAATTTATTTAGTATTGCTAAGACATTAAAATTCATATCAGCTGTTTCGGGTTTAATTATAATATTTTATTATCTAAGACGAGATAAATCTAAGATCATGGGAAAATATTTGGGAATAGGATTATCATTTAATTATATTTTTTTAATTATCTTAGGAGTATTAGTAAAAATTAATTTTAATAAATATTTCATAGTATTTCATAAACTTTTTTTTAACAATGACTTATGGCTATTGAATCCAAAAACTGATTTATTGATTCAAATTATGCCAGAAGTATTTTTTGTCGATATTGTAACAAAAATTTTATTGAGATTCGTATTATATATTTTATTTGGACAACTAGTGGGATATATTTTTTATAAAAAAGGGAAATATAATATTCCTCATTATGTGAGTCCAAAAAAATATTAATATAAAATTAAATTTGACAGAGTAGGTATAGAGCGTTAAGTGCTTGAAGATGGGAAGTTGCTTCAAGACGAAAGATAATTCTGCGATTCTATACCGCATCCGCTGCCGATTAAAGTCTTTCTTTAGTCGACAAGCACTGTCAGCTAAAGAAAGGAGATTTTTATGGACAAAAAAAGAGAAAAAATTAGTTTAAACACAATGGTGAGGGCGGGATTTCTAGTCGCAATTTCAATTGTTATGACTAGATTTGCTTACGTTATGATTCCGCTTGCTGGAGTAGGAGCACTTAGGATTAGCTTTGGCGAAGTACCACTAATGATGTCAGGTGTAATGTTTGGACCTATGGTAGGGGCATTAACAGGTATTGCAGCAGATATAATCGGATTTCTGATAAATCCTCAGGGCCCTTATTATCCTGGATTTACTATTAGCTCAGCACTTTGGGGAGTTATTCCGGGTTTATTTGTAATTTATTTTAAGAGTAGGAAAAAGGATATGAATATTTATTCTTTTAAAAACATGTTGATACCATCTATTGTTACAACAATCATAGTATCGGTGTTGTTGAATACTTTATGGCTTTCACAATTATATGGGAAAGGTTTCTTTGTTTTATTACCAACACGATTAGTTGCCAGTTTAATCAGCATACCAATTTATGCTTTCATCATTTCGTATTTAATGAAATTTTTAAGGCAATTCGCAAAGTAAAACAATCAATAGGCTTCCTTAAAGGAAGCCTATTGATTTAAAGAGGTGAATAATATGATAAGATTTCTTACAGCGGGTGAATCTCATGGGGATAAATTAATAGGAATTTTAGAGGGAATTCCATCTAATTTGAAGATAAATAAAGGATATATAGATTATGAATTATCTAGAAGACAGAAAGGCTATGGTAGATCAGACAGAATGAATATTGAATCTGATAAAGTACAAATAGTTTCTGGCTTAGATGAGAAAGTTACAACTGGCGCACCTATATCCTTAGTTATAGACAATTTAGCTAAAGGAACAAATAATGATGATTATCTTCAACCTAGACCAGGACATGCGGATTTGGCTGGGTTAATTAAATACAATCAACTGAATGCTAAAAACATTTTAGAGCGGGCATCTGCGAGAGAAACTGCAATGAGAACTGCTATTGGAGCAATATGCAAAATATTTCTTTCAGAATTTGGAATTAAAATATTTAGTCATGTTATATCAATTTCTGACATAGAGTCAAATATTGATTATTATAAAAGTTGGTCTGAGATTGATTTTTCATTAGCAGACAATTCCACATTAAGAATGATCGACTCTGATGCTGAGAAGATAGCTAAAGAGAGGATAGATTTTGGATATGAAGAAGGCTTTACATTAGGAGGCAAAGTAGAGATAATAATAAAAAATGTACCTATAGGAATTGGATCTCACATTCAATGGGATAGACGTTTAGATGGGAAAATCGCACAATCAATGATGAGCATTCCGGGAGTGAAAGCTGTTGAAATAGGTTTAGGAGAAACCATTAAGAATTATCATGGTAATCTTTCGAATGATGAGATTTTTTATAGTGAAGATAAAGGTTATTATAGAAAAACTAATTTGGCAGGTGGAATTGAAGGTGGTATTAGTAATGGTGAAGATATTGTAGTTAGAATAACAATGAAGCCTATTCCTACTCAACAGAAACCGTTAAAAACTGTAAATATAATCACAAAAGAAGAAACAAAAGCATTTACCCAGAGATCTGATGTTTGCGCTGTTGCTTCATTGTCAATTGTTGCTGAAGCAATGGCTGCTATAAGCATATCAGAAGCATTCATGGAAAAATTCTCAGGTGATTCAATGGAAGAAGTAAAGAGAAATTTTATAAATTATCAAAATTACACTGATAAGAGATGATATTGTGATTATTAGACCTATAAAAACAGTAAAAGGAGAATTGGTTGCTCCACCAGATAAATCTATTTCTCATAGAGCAGCAATTTTATCCGCAATTGCAAATGGTAGAACTGAAATATCAAACTTTCTGTTTTCTGATGATACATTTTCAACTATAACTGCTTTAAAAAAATTAGGGGTGAATATAGATATAGATCAGAAGTCTTCGTCTTTATTTGTAGAAGGTAGAGGGCTAAATGGATTAAGAGCTACAGATAAAATAGACTGTGGGAATTCAGGGACTACAATGAGATTACTAGCAGGTCTATTAAGTGGGCAAAGATTTTTTTCATATCTTTATGGAGATGAATCTTTGAACAAAAGGCCCATGGCTAGAATACAGATACCATTAAATATGATGGGAGCGAAAATTAAATTATCAGAAGGACATGCTCCAATAATAATAGAACCTTCAAAACTAATTCCTATTAAGTATTCTATGAATATAGCAAGTGCACAGGTAAAATCTGCAATACTTTTAGCCTCATTGTACACATCTGGTACAACAGAGATAGAAGAATTGTATCCTACGAGAAATCACACAGAAATAATGTTGAAACATTTTAATTGTGACATTGATTCAAGAGATAATGTAGTTAGGATACATAACCCTAATACATTATTAGCCAATGACGTTTATATACCTGGAGACATTTCATCAGCAGCTTATTTCATCGCTTTGGCGCTTATAACAGAAAATAGCAACTTAATTATTAGGAGTGTAGGAATAAACAATAGCAGAATTCATATTATTCGTTTATGGCAGAAAATGGGAGGAAATATAAGGATTTTTAATGAAAGAATCGTAAATGGCGAGGATATAGCTGATATAGAAGTAAAATCAAGCGAACTGACTGGGATAGTCATAAATAAAGAAGATGTTTCACTATGCATTGATGAGATTCCTATTTTAGCTGTGACTGCTGCATTTGCTAATGGGGAAACAATCATAACAGGCGCTGAAGAGCTAAAAGTGAAAGAATCCGATAGACTTTTTTATATATATTGGAATTTAAAAAATATGAAAGCGGATGTAAAACTGGATAACAATACAATCTATATTAATGGGAATAATAATCTCATCGGCTGCAAAATTGATACAGCAAATGACCATAGAATTGCAATGGCTTTTACAGTGGCGGGCCTAAGAGCATTTGGACAGACTAATATTTTAAACCATAAATGTGTTGAGGTAAGTTATCCTAGATTTTACGAGGATTTAAATAAAATATTAGAATATTGACTTTAAATTAATATCATAAAACTGTATAATAGTCATATGATAAACAAATAATAGGAGGGCATCAAATGAAAACTAAATTACCAATTGCTTTATCAAATAGACATATTCACTTGAGTAAAGAAGATCTCAATAAATTATTTGGTGAAGATTATGTCTTGACAAAAACTAAAGATTTATCACAACCAGGCCAATTTGCATGCGAAGAAAAAGTGGAGGTAATAGGGCCTAAGGGATCTATAAAAAATGTAAGAATATTAGGACCTGTTAGAGCAAAAACTCAAATAGAAATATCAATCTCTGACGCATTTACGCTTGGAGTAGAACCAATTATAAGAAATTCAGGAGATATTTCGAATACACCTGGGGCTAGGATTATTGGACCAAAGGGAGAAATAGAAATAAATGAAGGTCTAATTGTAGCAGCTAGACACATTCATATGCATACATCAGATGGAGAAGAATTTGGTGTAAAAGATAAAGACATTGTAAAAGTAAAAACTAATGGGCCGAGGGGTCTAGTATTTGAAAATGTATTAGTAAGAGTTCATCCAGAATATGCTCTAGAAATGCACGTTGACATAGAGGAAGGCAATGCTGCCGGTGTGAAAAATGGAGAAATTGTTGAAATAATAAAATAGGAGTGAGAAAATGGAACTAAATAAATATATAGATCATACTTTGCTAAAACCAGAAGCAACAAGCGAAGAAATCATAAAATTGTGTAATGAAGCTAAAGAATACGAATTTAAAGCAGTGTGCGTAAATCCTTGTTATGTCAGTTTATGTAGAGAACATTTAGCTAATTCCGATGTTAAAATTGCTACTGTGATAGGATTTCCTTTAGGGGCAAACACAATAGAAACAAAAGTGTATGAAACTGAAAATGCATTGAAGAATGGCGCGAACGAAATAGACATGGTAATAAATATTGGAAAATTAAAGAGCAAAGATTTTGACTATGTTTATAATGAAATTAGAGAAATTGTAAATAAAGCTAAAGAAGTAGAAGCAATAGTAAAAGTTATTATTGAAACATGTTTATTGACAGATGATGAGAAAGTTAAAGCGTGTGAGCTTGCTAAAAAAGCCAATGCTAGATTTGTAAAAACGTCAACTGGGTTTAGCACTGGTGGAGCCACTGTTGAAGATGTAAGACTTATGAAAAAGACAGTAGGAGATGACTTAGAAGTAAAAGCTTCAGGAGGAATAAGAGATTTAGAAACTTTTAAAAAAATGGTTGAAGCAGGTGCCACTAGAATAGGTACAAGTTCTGGAGTTAAGATAATTAAAGAGCTAAAATAAGGGGAAATCCCCTTATTTTTTATTAAATAAATATTTTTTGGGTATTAACAATAAGAACACTTAAAATTTAATGAAATGACAAGTTTAGGAAAAGGAGTGATCAATTTGATAGAAAATTCTATAAAAAGCAAAATAGGCAATGGAATTAATTTTACTTCAATATATACAGATAAGTTTAAATCTAACTATTTAAGTTTTTATTTTATAAGACCATTAGACAGAGAAGATGTTACTTTGAATGCATTATTGCCAATGGTATTAAGTAGAGGAAATCAAGTAAACAATGACTTTATTGCGATTGAAAGGGAATTAGAATTGCTTTATGGAGCAAGTTATGACTACGATGTGTATAAAAGCGGAGAAAAGCAAATAATTAAGTTTTCAATAGAATGGGCTGACTCGAAATATATTAATGAAACACTAGTTGATGATAAAGTAATGGAGATATTTTTTAATATTATATTTAATCCTTTGCTTAATAATGGATGTTTTAAAGAAGATTATGTTGAGCAAGAAAAAATAAATCTTCAGAGAAAGATAAGTAGCAAAATTAATGACAAACGCAGCTACGCAATTTCTCGATGCATTGAAGAAATGTGTAAAACAGAGAGATTTGGAATATATAGTTTGGGATATGTAGAGGATTTAGGAGAAATAAACAGCGAAAAATTGACAAATCACTACAAGAAATTGATTTCCGAAACTCCTTTTGAAATAATATATGTTGGAAATGAGAAAAAACTGGATATAATAAAATACATTCCAAAACACATCACAGATAGACAATTTACTATCAACATTCCAAGAGAAGTTATTCGTGAAAAATCGCAATATAGAAATCATATCGTAGAAAGAATGCAGGTAAATCAAGGAAAATTAGTCCTTGGGTTACTTACTGGGATACCATATGAAGATGAACTATTTAAAGCATTAACTGTTGGGAATGTAATTTTGGGCGGCAGTCCAAATTCAAAATTATTTAGAGAAGTTCGTGAAAAGTACAGTTTAGCATATTATGCTAATTCAATATTATTTAAACATAAATCCATAATTATTATTGATTCAGGCGTAGACTTTAGAAACATGCAAAGAGCTTTAAATTTAACAAATGATCAGATAAAGAAATTAAAAGAAGCTGATTTTACAGATAATGAATTGAATTTAGCAAAAAAAGAAATAATCACATCATTAAGAGCTATAGTAGACTCAAATCATTCAATAGCAAGCCATGAATTAGATAATATATTGACTAACAAATCAGAAAGCATAGATGTTAAAATCAATAAAATTAATGCTGTAAAAAAAGAAGAAGTTGTGGAAGCTTTTAATAGAGTGAATTTAGACACTATATATGTATTAACTAGAGAAGGCGAGGACGATGTTGATGTTAACGATTAAAAATGAAAGGATAAATGAAGAGATATATGTAGAAACACTGAACAATGGGTTGAAAGTTTATTATTATCCAAAGACTGGTTTTACGAAGAAATACGCTGTTTTTTCTACTGGGAATGGTTCTTGCGACAACAAATTCAAAATAGAGGGAAAAGATGAAAGTATAACACTGCCAGATGGAATTGCACATTTTTTAGAGCACAAACTTTTTGAAGATCCTGAAAAAGATTTTTTTGAGAAATTTTCTGGCTTAGGTGCTGATGTAAATGCATTTACAAGTTTCAACCAAACTTCATATTTATTTAGTACAACTGAAAACTTTATAGAATGCTTATTAGAATTAGTAAATTTAGTTATGGAACCATTTTTTACGGATGAGAATGTAGAAAAAGAAAAGGGAATTATAGCACAAGAAATTCAGATGTATCAAGATAGCCCAAATTGGAAAGTATTCTTCAATTTATTAGATGGATTATATGTAAAACACCCAATAAAGATTGATATCGCTGGAAGTATAGATAGCATATCTAAAATAGACAAAGATAATTTATACCTAGCCTATAAATTGTTTTACAACCCTGAATCAATGGTTTTAGTTTTAGTCGGAGACATAGACTTTCAGAATGTTATCAATGAACTTAACACAGAATTTGCTAAATATAATACCGAAAGACTTAAAGGTATAAAAATATATGAAAACGAACCAACTATAATTAACAAAAAGAGAATTGAAGAAAAAATGTCCACATCTCTCCCTATTTTTAATATCGGGATTAAAGACGTAAACGTTGGAATAACTGGGAAAGAAGCTGTTAAGAAAGACATAATTTCTAATTTGATATTAGAAATATTATTTTCAAGAAGCTCCGAATTTTATCAAGAACTATATACAGAAGGTTTGATAGATGACCAATTTGGGGCATACTATACTGGGAAGACTGACTATGGTCATTCAATTATTTCTGGAACAAGCGAAAATCCGGATGAAGTGTACGAAAGAATCGTGAAATTATTCAAAAACCCTGATAAATATCTAACTGAGGATGGGTTTGAAAGGATAAAGAAGAAACAAATCGGGCAATTTCTAATAGGACTAAATTCGGTAGAGTATATAGCACATGCTTTTACTGATTTATATTTCCAGGACTTTCTATTAATTGATTATATAGACTTATATGATGAGATCAATTTTAAAATGATAAAAGATAGATTTGATGAACATTTTAATATAGATAGATTATGTCTATCTTTAATTGTTCCTGAATAAGTATAGCGGGGGGTAGAAAAATGTATTCTGTTGCATTCACTATATTTGGAATAGAAATTAAATGGTATGGTATAATCATATCTACAGCAGTGCTAATTGGGATATTACTTGCACTGAAATCTGCTAGGAAGAAAGGAATTAAAGAAGATGATATATTAGACTTCGCATTATTTCTTTTACCTAGCGCAATTATTGGTGCTAGAATTTATTATGTTATATTTGAATGGGAATATTATTCTAAAAATCCATCTCAAATATTTAATATAAGAGCAGGTGGATTAGCGATACATGGAGCGATAATAGCAGGAATAATTGTAGGGATTATTTTTGCAAGAATAAAGAAAATAAATTTCTGGAAACTTGCTGATATAGTTGCTCCTAGTTTAATACTTGGGCAATCCATTGGAAGATGGGGCAACTATGCCAATAAAGAAGCTTATGGTGGGCCAACAAATTTGCCTTGGGGCATAATTATAGATGGCCAGAAAGTTCACCCCACATTTTTATATGAATCAATTTGGAATTTAGTCGGATTTGGCATACTTCTATACTATCAAAAGAACATAGCTAAAAACGATGGTGAAGTTTTTGCATTGTATATGATATTCTACTCGATTGGGCGATTCTTTATTGAAGGGTTAAGAACTGATAGTTTGATGTTAGGAAGTATCAGGGTTGCTCAGTTGATAAGTCTGTTATTTATAATCATAGGGGTTATTATTTTTAAGAAAAAAAGAGAAAAAGTCAAAACATAAAACTATAAAACTATAAAACTATTTTAAGTCCCTAGATACTAGGGGCTTTTTATTTTAGGGACATATGTCCTTTTTTTATCTTTAACGTATTAAACAGTAGAAATTTCTGAACAATTGGTATACACTATACGTATAGTGGTACAAAGTGGGGGAAAGTGGATAAATAGGGTGGGATTAAAATGTTAATTGGTGAATATTTCCATACTCTTGATGATAAAGGCAGATTGACAATTCCATCTAAATTTCGCGAACCCTTAGGATATGAGTTTATTTTAACAAAAGGCTTAGATAACTGTCTTTTTGTTTATGCTAAAAATGAGTGGGATTTATTAGAACAAAAGTTAAAATCCTTGCCATTGACAAACAAAGATGCGAGAGCTTTTGTAAGATTTTTCTTTTCAGGAGCAACTGAATGTAGTTTAGACAAGCAAGGACGCATCTTAATACCATCAAACTTACGTGAGCATTCTCAACTTGAAAAAGATGCAGTTATTATTGGTGTATCTACGAGGTTGGAGATATGGAGTAAAAAACTATGGGAAGAATATAATGGCGATGATAATTTAAGTTATGATAGCATCGCAGAAAAAATGTCACAGCTAGGAATTTAGGTGTTATATATGGAATTTAAACATATACCAGTAATGCTCAATGAAGTGATTAATGGTTTAAACATTAAAGAAAATGGGATATATGTCGATGCAACTATTGGAGGAGCCGGTCATTCTATTGAAATAGCAAAAAGGCTAAAAAATGGGAAATTAATTGGGATAGACCAAGACATTGATGCAATTGATAAATCTTCAAAAACTTTAGATGAATATAAAGAAAAAGTTCTTCTCGTACATAGAAATTATAGCGAAATAAAAACTGTTCTAACTGAATTAGGGATTTCTAAAGTAGATGGCATACTAGTCGACTTAGGAGTTTCCTCTCATCAACTAGATACTGCACAAAGGGGTTTTTCATATAATTTAGATGCTCCTCTAGACATGAGAATGGATACTACTAGAGATTTTTCGGCGTGGAATGTAGTTAATGAATACAGCTTAGATGAATTAACTAATATATTTTATAAATATGGTGAAGAAAAATGGGCAAAGAGAATAGCCGAATTTATAGTTCAAGAAAGAAAAAATAAATCTATAGATACAACACTTGAATTAGTAAGTATAATAAAGAAAGCTATTCCTAAGAAAGTAAGGCAATCAGGGCATCACCCAGCGAAAAAAGTTTTCCAAGCCATTAGAATAGAGGTAAATAATGAACTTGAAGTTTTAGAAAACACTATTGAAGATATGGTTGATGCTTTAAATGAAGGAGGCAGGCTTGCAATCATAACTTTCCACTCGCTTGAAGATAGATTGGTAAAAGATAAGTTTAGGGAGTTAAATACTGATTGTATTTGTCCTAAGGATTTGCCTGTATGTGTATGTAATCATGTTAAAAAAATTGAAATTATAACAAAAAAGCCTATATTGCCATCAGATGATGAGATAGTTGAAAATCCTCGATCGCATTCTGCAAAACTTAGAATAGCGGAGAGAATTTAGTAATGAAGGGGAGGTATTATAATGATTGCAGAAAAAATGGACTATGAACTTATGCAAGAGACTTATGTAGAAAAAAAAGAAAAGCTAGTACATAAGAAAACTGCTATTAACAAAACTTCCT
This sequence comes from Tissierellaceae bacterium, assembly GCA_018434075.1. Classification (GTDB taxonomy): domain Bacteria; phylum Bacillota; class Clostridia; order Tissierellales; family Tissierellaceae; genus Soehngenia. The sequence continues at coordinate 50,013 of JAHDQA010000048.1, read as the reverse complement.
ACATACTTATTTCTATTTGCTTTTTAATATCTTCTGTATTTTTATTACAACGCTATTCAGATATTCAAATGATGAGACTAGAAATCAACCAATTACAGAAACAAAAACAAGAATTAAACAGACAAAGAGATGACTTATCTGCGAAACTAGAAGGTCTTAAAAATAACCAGGAAATAGAAAGAGAAGCTGAAGATATATTAGGCATGAGCTATCCGCAGAAAGATCAGATAGTTTATATCGCTGTTGATGAAACTAATGATGCTGTACAATATAGCTTAATAGATAAAATCAAGAGTGTTCTAAGCTTTTTTTCTAGTTTGTATTAGAGGTGATTAAAAATGAAAAAGCCAAATAGAGCCAATTTCGTGCGATTGAAGATTGCTATTGCAGTAGTGTCTTTAGTCGTGTTTTTTTTATTTTACAAGTTGATAAAAATTCAAGTAGTAGAAGCAAATGATTTAAAAAAGCAAGCTTTAAGACAATGGACTAAATCAGTTGAGATAGAACCAACGAGGGGCATTATTTACGATAGAAATGGTAGAAAACTAGCCATAAACACTCCATCATATACTGTTTGGGCATATGTTTCGGAGATTGAAAATCCAGAAGAAGTTGCAAAGAAAATTTCACCTATTATTGAAGTAGCAGAAGATGAAATTGTAAATTTAATTAAAAATGGTACAAACATGAAGAAACTAAAACAAGCCATAACTATGGAACAAGCTGAAGAATTAAAGAATTTAAACATTACTGGTATATCTATTACAGAAGGAACTAAGAGATATTATCCACTTAATAATTTTGCATCTTATGTTATAGGATTTACAGATGTTGATAACAATGGACAATATGGAATTGAAAAGACTTTCGACTCATACTTAAAAGGTACACCTGGACTTTGGATAAAATTAACTGATGCTAAAAACAAGCAGCTTCCATATGATGGTGAAATTATATATGAAGGACAGAATGGATATAACTTATTGTTGACGATCGATGAAAACATTCAACGTTTTGCAGAAGAAGCTGCATCAAAAGCACTGGAAGATAATAAGGCTAAGAGTGTGAATATAATTGTCATGGACCCAATGACAGGAGAGATTTTAGCATTAGCAAATAAACCAGATTATAATCCAAACTCACCTAGAGATCCAATGGATCAGGAGACTAAATCTGAGTGGTCCAATTTAAGCACAGAAGAACTTCAAAATGAATGGTTCAAGCTTTGGAGAAATTACTCCGTTAATGACTTATATGAACCTGGTTCTACATTTAAGATTGTAACAGCAGCTGCTGCATTAGAAGAGGGAGTCGTTAACAAAAACACTCACTTCTATTGTAATGGATTTTATAAGGAAATTCCAAAAGTTACTTTAAGATGTGCAAAATGGTATGATCCGCATGGAGATCAAGATTTATACGAAGCTTTTGCCAATTCTTGCAATATCGCTTTTATAAATATGGCAAATAGTGTAGGTAAAGAGAAAATGCTAGAGTACATAAAAGCTTTTGGGTTTGGTGAACTAACTGGCATTGATTTATCTGGAGAACAAAAGGGAATTATTCCAAAAAGAGTTGAAGACATCAGAGATGTAAATCTAGCTACAATTTCATATGGACATAGTGTTGCTGTTACTCCAATTCAAATGATAAATGCTATATCAGCAGCAGCAAATGGGGGCAACTTAATGACACCACATATTGTCAAAGCAGTAAGTGATGATGATGGAAATTTAATTAAAGAATACAAGCCGGAAATAAAGAGACAAGTTATTTCTGAGACGACAAGCAAGGTGCTTTTAGAAATGCTTGAAAAAACAGTTACAGAAGGTACTGGAACAAAGACTTATATTCCTGGATATAGAGTGGGCGGGAAAACTGGAACAGCTGAAAAAATAATCGATGGTAAATATGTACCTGGGAAATACATTTCATCTTTTGGAGGAATTGCACCAGTGGACAATCCAAGGATTGCGGTTTTAGTTATTGTAGATGAACCTACTGACATATATTACGGTGGAACTGTTGCTGGCCCATATGCGAAAATGGTTATTGAAAACACTCTAGAATATCTATCTGTTCCAAGAGAATTTACTGATGAAGAACTGAGTGAAACCACAGAAACTCTAATAGTTCCAGATCTTGTAGGATTAAGTGTTGTAGAAGCGACAAAAATACTCAAAGAGTTGGGTTTGAAGTATGTAATTGATTATGAGGAAATTTCAGAATCGAGCAAAGTCACTAAACAACATCCATCTGCAGGTGAAGAAATTGAAGTGAATTCCATTGTTGACTTGTATTTCAAAAATGCAAATTAATAAATAATAATAAATTATTAACCTACTAGTAATACAATCATTTTTTTTATATAATATAAAGGTAAACTACAATATAAGGAGAGACAATAATGAGTTTTCAACTAAAATTGTTTTTGAGCATTGCTACTAGTTTAGTATTAAGTATATTGATAGGACCGAAAGTTATCAAAATTTTAACTGATATGAAGGCAAAACAGAGTATCAGAGAAGATGGGCCTATTTCCCATATGGCAAAATCTGGGACTCCAACCATGGGCGGCATAATATTTTTAATTGCTTTGCTAATTTCATACATCATTTATGGTGTTAAAACAAGCGATAGCATTATGATATTGTTCATTACTTTGGGATTCGGATTAGTTGGGTTTTTAGATGATTTTTTAAAGGTGAAATTCAAGAGAAATCTTGGATTAACAGCTATTCAAAAGATCATCGGACAACTTGTTTTTTCTTGCATTTTGTTGGCATATTATATGATCAATACGCAGAATTCTGCTGAATTTTGGATTCCCTTTACATCAGGCAGATATCTTGATTTAGGCGTATTAACAATACCTTTTCTCTTGATTGTGATTTTGGGAACTGTAAATGCCGTTAATTTGACTGATGGTTTAGATGGATTAGCAAGCGGAATTTCGATAATATTTTTTTCTGCTTTTGCATACATAGCTTACAAGTCGGGACTAAATAATTTTTCAATAATTTGCTCCTCACTTGTTGGAGGTTTATTGGGATTTTTATATTTTAATCACCATCCTGCTAAAATATTCATGGGAGACACAGGATCATTAGCATTGGGTGGTGCAGTAGCATCAATAGCATTGCTTTCAGGAAAATTGCTTTTAATTCCAATTGTAGGTGGGATTTTTTTTGTTGAAGCCTTATCAGTAATAATTCAGGTGGTCAGTTTTAAAATGACAGGGAAAAGAGTTTTTAAGATGGCTCCACTTCATCATCATTTTGAGCAATTAGGATGGAAAGAAATAAATGTAGTATATATGTTTTGGATTTTAAGCATTATATTTGCACTTATTGGCATATTTAGTGTATAGGATGGTGTAGAAATGATATTGGAAAACAAGAAAGTATTAGTACTAGGTGTTGGTTTGACGGGAATTTCTGTTTTGAATTTTCTAAGATCTAAGACAAATAACATTTATGTATATGATGACCTACCATACACAGAGATTGTTGAAAAACTGGACAATTTTGGAATTAGCAATATAGTTATATTAGATTCGAAAAGTGAATTGATAAAGGATATGGACATCGTAATAACAAGTCCTGGCTTTCCACCATATCACGAAGTGATATTAAAAGCTAAATCATCATTAATACCCATAATTTCAGATATTGAATTAGCGTATCACTACAGAAAAAGTTCAAATATATACGGAATAACTGGTACAAATGGAAAAACTACATCTACAGTATTGCTAACTGAAATACTTAGGCAAGAAGGACTTAAAGTTGAATCATTAGGCAATATAGGTACTCCTATTATCGAAAGACTTACAAATTGTTCTCATGATGATCATTTTGTTGTAGAATTAAGCAGCTTTCAATTAGAATATACTAATGACTTTAGGCCAAAAGTTGCGTTAATACTTAACATAACCGAGGATCACTTGAATTGGCATGGCTCTATGGACAGTTATATTGCTGCAAAATCAAAGATATTTGCGAATCAGAAAGAAGAAGATTTGCTTGTTTTAAACTATGACGATGATATATTGAGGCATATTAACATAAATAGAAAGCCAAAACTTATGTATTTTAGCGTAAATAACACTATTGATGAAGGTATTTTTGTCAATGACAGTAAGATTATTTATAGGAATGAACATATTGAGGAAGAAATAATTGACATTGAAAGAATTAAATTACCTGGAAAACACAATTTAGAAAACATTTGTGGCGTTTTAGCTATATGCAAGTATTTAGGAATATCTAATGATTCAATAGAAAAAGTTCTTAGCACTTTCAGAGGAGTCGCACATAGAATAGAATATGTAACCACCAAAAATGATGTAGAATACTACAACGATTCAAAAGGAACAAATGTGGAGTCGAGTATTAAGGCTATTGAAGCACTCAAAGGGCCAATCATATTAATTGCTGGTGGTTATGATAAAAATGCTGACTATACTCGATTGATAGAAGCGCTTAAAGATAAGTGCAAGGTATTGATTGTGCTTGGGCAAACAAAAGAAAAAATTAGAGATACTGCTTACAACAATGATTTTTTAAATGTATTTATTGCAAATGATATGAAGGAAGCTGTTGACATTGCACATAACATGAGCTCTCCAAATGACCAAGTGCTCTTGTCTCCTGCGTGTGCAAGCTGGGACATGTACAAGAACTACGAAGAAAGAGGAGATCATTTCAAGAAAATTGTTAATGACATTATGGAGTGAGTTGAATGAAAAGCAAATTTCGAAAACATGAACCAGATTTTTATATTCTTTTTTCTACCATAATGTTAGTTTTTATAGGAGTAATAATGGTTTATAGTGCAAGTTCTCCAAAGGCTTTACTTGAATTTGGTGATGCGTTATATTTTTTCAAGAGACAGTTTATTTGGGCAATATTAGGCTTAATAACTATGATAGTATTGATGAATATTGATTACCATATTTGGAAAAAGCATTCAACGCTGATATATGTATTTACGATTATACTCGGATTGCTTATATTTACTCCATTGGGAATAGAATTAAAAGGTGCAAGAAGATGGTTAAACTTAGGTTTTACTACTTTTATGCCATCAGATGCAATAAAACTTGGAAGCATAATATTTTTTGCATCATTCCTAGAAAACAAGAAAGAAAAAGTCTCATCTTTAAAAGATGGATTGATCCCAGCGTTTTTAGTAATTGGATTGTCAACGGGATTAGTTTATTTACAAAAGGATTTAAGTACATCTATAACAGTGGCAGGGACAATGCTAAGCATGTATTTTATTGCTGGAATGCCATATTATGTTTTTATAATATCAGGAGTATTAGCAACTATTTTTATAAGAGTAGCTATCTATTCTGAAGGAAACGAATACAGATTGGAGCGTATAAAATCTTTTAGGGATCCTTTTGCAGATAAATTGGGGGATGGCTATCAAATAGTTCAGTCATTATATGCTTTAGGCTCGGGTGGACTGTTTGGAGTTGGACTTGGGAAAAGCAAGCAAAAGTTCTTTTACATACCAGAGGCTTATAATGATTTTATTTTCTCGATAATTGGAGAGGAATTAGGACTTGTTGGAACTACATTTATACTAGCCCTTTATGCAATAATAATTTTCAGAGCATTTAATGTAGCAAAGAATTCGAATGATAAATTTGCTTTTTTTGTTTCATGTGGTATAGGCTCATTGATAGCAATACAAGCATTTATGAACATTGCTGTTGTAACTTCTAGCATACCACCAACAGGAATAAATTTACCATTTATAAGTTCTGGAGGTACATCTTTAATTTTTTATCTAGCAAGTATTGGCATTTTATTAAATATATCAAGATATACAAAAATAGGTGGGAGTAAAAAAAATGAACATAATAGTTAGTGGTGGTGGCACTGGAGGACATATTTATCCTGCTTTAGCTATTGCAAATGAAATAAAAAAAAGATACAAAGACAATGTAGACATATACTATGTTGGAACACCCAATGGGATGGAAAAAGATCTAGCTGAAAGAGAAGGATACAAATATAGATACGTAAGAGTCAAAGGCATGCCAAGAAGTTTAAATAAAGAATCTTTTTCATCAGCAAAAGAGCTGTTACTTGGATTGAATGATTCGAGGAAAATAATAGATGAAATAAAACCGAAACTCATAATAGCTACTGGCGGATATGTTTGTTTTCCTATATCATACATGGGTAAAGTAAAGAAAGTTCCGATTTGTATACATGAGCAAAATGCTTATCCCGGGATAACAAACAAGATTCTTTCTAGATATGCTAGCAAGGTTTTTGTAACTTTTGATGAGTCTAAGAAGTATTTCAAAAATCCAGATCGAATTATATTAACTGGGAATCCTATAAGAGAAGAATTATTTTTGGTAGATAAAGATGCTGCTTATAAAGAATTTGATATTGAAAGAGACAAACCAATAGTATTGTCTTTTGGTGGAAGTGGAGGACAAAAAAGCTTAAATGAAGCGATTCTAAATTTTATTAAAAACATATCAGGTGAGAATGATATTCAATTAATTCACATAACTGGAAAATCTCATTATGATAATTTTGAAGAAGAATTAGATAAACTGGGCGTAAGCTCTTGCAAAAATATTAAAATATTCCCTTATTTATACGAGTTGCCAAAAGCTTTAAATATTGCCACATTAGCCATTGCTAGTGCTGGTGCAATTACATTGGCTGAAATAAGCGCTTTGGGAATTCCAAGCATATTGATTCCTAAAGCATATACTGCTGAAAATCACCAAGAGTATAATGCTAAAGTATTTGAAGAGGCTGGGGCAAGTGTGGTAATTAAAGAAAAAGATATTGATGGGGAAGCACTAAGTAAAACTATATTTGAATTAATACATGACAAAGAGAAGCTTTTAAAAATGGGACATAATGCGAAAAAACTTATGAATACAAATGCTACAGAAAAAATAGTAGATGAGTTGGACCAATATTTAAGATAGTAGGGATCTTATGAATAAGCTCACTAGAGTAGAAAAAAAGAGAAGAAAAAAGAGATTCTTTAGAAGAATAGCACTGTTTATTATTTTCATTGTCGTATTATATAATGCACTTATAAGGATTGATTTATTTAATGTTCAAAAAATAGAAATAACTGGTAATAATATAATTACAGAGGCACAGATAATTGAAAAAACAGGCATAGATTTGGGAGATAATTTGTTTAAGATAAACAGATTTTCTATAGCCGACAGGATTATGACAATAGGATATATAGAAGAAGTAAACATTGACAAGGTTTTGCCAAAGACTATTAGGATTTCAATTAAGGAAAGAACTCCATATGTTGAAGTTCTTTATGATGATAAATACTATGTCTTTGACATCAATGGAATATTGTTGGAAAGAAGATCAGAATCATTTGAAGGATTAACTATAATAACTAACTTACAAATAGAGGATTTAAAAGAAGGGCAAGAATTAAATATAGATAGCGATTTTGTAGAAATATTTAAAGATGAGAAAATAATAAATATAATTAACAAGATAAAATCGATAGATTTCTCAGATGAGCAAAATATTAAAATTATATTAAATAAAGATATACCAGTTGAGTTTGGTTCGTTATATAATATAAAATATAAATTATTACAACTTGGTGAAATCATAAACGACATTGAAAAAAAGAATATCCCTACTAAAATGATAATTATGAATAAAGGAGAGTATCCAATCTTAGTAAGAGATGATAATTAAGGAGCAATATAAAATGAACAAAAAAAGAGAAAAATTGGCAATTATTGGTGTTTCATTAGTATTAGGGCTCATATTGTCAGTTCAATTTAAAACCATTAACAAAACAGTTGGGAATGGAGTATTGCCTACGCAGAGAGCTCAAGAATTAGCAAATGAGGTATCTAAATTAAAAAGTGAAAAAGAATTGTTAACTAAGCAACTAGAAGAATTGGAAAAAAAAGTTGAACAATATGAAAAAGAAGGGATTTCTCATGACACTTATGCTGAGAATTTATATAAAGACGCTATGAAATATAGAATGCTAGCAGGTTATACTGATGTTCACGGGCCTGGGATTATTTTGGAGATCAACGACCCACCAATAGACCCACAAATATCGGATAGTTATGGAATAGTCGATGAGTTGGATTTATTGCTCCAGGTTATAAGCGTATTGAATGCTGCAGATGCAGAGGCAATTAGCATAAACGATCAGAGATACACATCTTTTACTGAGATAGTTAGAGCCGGAAACCACATTGAGATTAATGGGGCTTCAACAGGAGCTCCGATTGTAATTAAGGCAATTGGAAATCCGGACACATTGGAGTCGGCACTAAATATAAAATGGGGGATAGTATGGCAATTAAGAAATTACGATTATGTTGTAAATTTAACACAGAATCAAGATATAAAGATAGAAAGATATAGAAAGGCCAAAGAATTTATATATGCAAAGCCAGTAGAAGAAGAATAAGTAGTGGAGAGATAATATGAAAGAGTATAACCCAAAACTGACAATTGGAATTTTTAGCGCATTAGTAGGAATATTATTTGCATCTCAAGTTAAAATGAATATTCAAATGGTTACACCAGTAACTATAAGTTCAATACAAAGACTCGAGCTTGAGGCAAAATCATTAAAAACAGACATTGATGATTTAAAATTAAATATAGAGGATAAACAAAAATATTTGGATCTGATAGAGAATACTGATTATAGTGAAAAAAATATAATATCCGTTTTAGAAGATGAAAGAGATAAAAACATGCTCCTTGCAGGATATAAAACAGTAGCAGGGCCAGGAATTGAGATTGTTATGTTCGATAATATTAACTCCGATGAATTGTCCTTTGATTTTAATGATGGTATAATACATGATGTAGACATGCAAAATATATTAAACGATTTAAGAGTTGCAGGAGCTGAAGCGATAAGTATAAATGGCGAAAGAGTGCTTTCTTTTTCAGATATTAAATGTGCAGGACCAGTAATAAGAGTAAATGGAAGAAGCTTAGGCACGCCTTTCATAATAACGGCAATAGGAGACCCCAAACTGTTAATGGCTTCTGTAAGCGCACCAGGGACTTACGCAGAAATGCTCACGAAAGTTTATGGTATTGGCATTCAGCCATATTCTAAAGACAAATTAATCATACCAGCATATAGTGGAGATTTCTCTTACTTTTATGCAAAGGCAGTTCAATAAGGGAGAGTGGATAGATGGTATACGCATTAATAGGTGTGCTCATTGGAGTTTTAATTGGATTTCTATTGCCATTTACTTATAATTCAGCCTACACTTTATACGTTTCTGTTGCAATTCTGGCTTGCATGGACTCTATTTTTGGTGGAATTAGAGCAAACTTAGAGGGAAAATTTGATGCGACGATATTTGTATCAGGATTTATCGGGAATGCTATACTAGCAGCCTTTTTGGCATATATTGGCGATCGACTAGGTGTTCCTTTATATTATGCAGCAATATTTACATTTGGCAATAGACTTTTTGACAATTTTGCTAAAATAAGACGGATTATTACTTCTAAGAGAAAAACAATTAAAGATAAAAATGGAACCACTATATGAATGGAGGAAAGTTTATGTTCGATTTTGACGTTGATGTAGAACAATTTGCAAAGATTAAAGTTTTAGGTGTTGGTGGAGGTGGCAATAACGCTGTTAATAGAATGATTGAATCTGGGGTAAGAGGAATTGAATTTATAGCACTAAACACAGACAAACAAGCATTGTATTCATCAAGAGCTGAGATAAAAATTCAATTGGGAGAAAAGATAACTAAAGGGTTAGGAGCAGGAGCTAATCCTGAGATTGGAGCAAAAGCCGCAGAAGAGAATAGAAATGACATATTAGAGTGTTTAAAAGGTGCCGATATGGTGTTTATTACTGCTGGAATGGGAGGAGGAACTGGAACTGGTGCTGCTCCAATTGTTGCAGAAATAGCTAAAGAACTGGGGATACTAACTGTTGGCGTTGTAACAAAACCTTTTACATTTGAAGGCAAGAAAAGATTATTGCAAGCTGAAAAAGGAATTGAAGATCTTAAAAACACAGTAGATACATTAGTTACTATACCGAATGATAGATTACTTCAAATATCAGATAAAAAGACATCTATGGCAGATGCATTTATGATGGCGGATGAAGTACTTAAACAAGGGATACAAGGAATATCTGATTTGATATCAGTTCCAAATTTGATAAATCTTGATTTTGCAGATGTAAAGACAATTATGTATGACAAAGGCATTGCACATATGGGCATAGGCATAGCTAAGGGGGATAACAGAGCACAAGAAGCTGCAAAACAAGCTATAACCAGTCCTTTATTGGAAACATCAATAGAAGGAGCAAAATCAGTCCTGCTTAATATAACCGGGAGTAAAGACTTAGGAATATTTGAGGTTAATGAAGCTGCAGATATAATTAGACAAGCAGTAGATCCAGACGCAAATATTATATTTGGAGCAGGAATTGACGAAAGTATGAATGATGAAATCAAGATAACTGTAATAGCTACTGGTTTTCAAGCTGATAGAATAAGTAATAAATCAACTATTTCTAAAGAAAGCAATTTGTTTAATTCAAATAGAAACGATGAAAAAGATAAGAAAAGCGAAGAATTGAATTTTGAAGATTTGGATGTTCCAATTTTTCTAAGAAGAAGAGATAGAAATAGATAAAACGTATCTTTGGATACGTTTTAGTCTTAATTTGGAGGATGCTATGAAATGTCCATTTTGTGATTATCCTGAATCAAAAGTTGTTGATTCTAGACCAACTGATGAAGGTCAAGCGATAAGAAGGAGAAGAGAGTGTATAAGATGCGGTAAGAGATTTACAACCTATGAGAAAATAGAAGAAGTTCCCGTTATGATAGTAAAAAAAGATGGCAATAGACAAGTGTACGATAGAAATAAAATCATGAATGGCATCATAAAAGCATGCGAAAAAAGGCCTGTTCCTATGAATGTCATTGAAAAAATGGTTGACGATATAGAAAAGGCAATATTTAATTCGTTAGAGAAAGAAATAACATCAAAAGAGATTGGCGAGATGGTCATGACAAAACTAAAAGATGTAGACGAAGTAGCATATGTTAGATTTGCATCAGTTTACAGGCAGTTTAAAGATGTAAATTCGTTTTTGGATGAGCTGAAAAAATTGTTGGATGATAATGAATAGACTGGGTGGTATTATGATTAACTCATTGGATTCTCTGTTGCTGCAAAATATTTTGCAGTTCGGAAACATTGGAATTCATGTAATAGATAATAGTAGAAAAACTACTATTTACAATTCAACCATGGCTCAATTAGAAGGATTGGAAATAGATCAAGTTATTGGTAAAGATTTGTTAGAAATATTCCCTAGTTTGGACGAGGATACTTCAACACTTATTAAAGTTTTAAAAACAAGAGAGCCAATATTTAATAGTACCCAAACTTATCTCAACTTCAAAGGTCACTCAATAACTACTATTAGTTCTACAATTCCATTGATTGACAACAAAAAAATAATAGGTGCTGTTGAAATAGCTCAAGATTTAACACATACTAAAATTCTTTCAGATCAGCTACTCGAGCTTCAAAATGCATTAAGGAAAGACAATAAAGGAGCGAAACCGTTTATTAAAAAATATAGCTTACATAACATCATAGGCCAAAATGATAAGTTGATAGCAGCTAAAAAAATCGCTCAAAAAGCTTGCGAGTCGCCTTCTAGTGTCCTCATATATGGTGAAACAGGAACAGGTAAAGAGATGTTTGCGCAAAGTATACACTACAATGGTATTAGAAAAGATAAGACATTCATAGCGCAAAATTGTGCTGCTATTCCAGATTCTTTACTTGAAGGTATATTGTTTGGAACAGAAAAAGGCGGATTTACTGGTGCAATTGAAAGAGAGGGAATATTTGAGCAAGCAAATGGAGGCACATTACTATTAGATGAGATAAATTCTATGAGCTTAACACTTCAAGCCAAACTATTGAGGGTTTTACAAGAAGGCTATATTAGAAGAGTTGGTGGAACGAAGGATATACCTATCGATGTTAGAATTATAGCTACGACCAATGAAAATCCTATCGATAGCATTGAGAAAGGAACACTAAGAAAGGACCTGTACTACAGATTAAATGTCATCAATATCAATATTCCGCCATTAAGAGAAAGATTAGATGACATTGAACTTCTAACATATTATTTTATTTCTAAATACAACAAAATATTGAATAAGAATATAAACAAAGTCTCTCCTGATGTCTTAAAAGATTTCAAGAATTATTTTTGGCCTGGAAATGTGAGAGAACTAGAAAATTTCATTGAAGGGGCAATGAATATGGTATCATACAATGACAAGATTTTAAATAAAGAAGACTTTGTTACTTCGAATTTTATACCAAGCAGCAAAGAGAAATTAATATTTAATAATTTTGATAATCAAACATTGCCTGAAATGATTGGAAACATTGAGCAAAAAGTGATCAATGAAGCACTTAAGATAAACAATTACAATATATCTAATGCAGCAAGTTTTTTGGGAATAAAAAGACAAACTCTACAAGCGAAAATAAAAAAATACCAATTGATGCAAAAATAATTGCGGATGATGCAAATTAGTTTGCATCTTTTTTTATTTTATCAATATTAGATTGCATAGAATGCCTAAAAATTCATAATATTTAACAAAATGATTTGGCATAAATTTTGCTTAAGTATTAAGTGTAAAAAATTTTATGGAGGTGCTTTATGAGAAAGGAAAACGTTAAAGTAATAATTTGGGGTTTAGGATCAATGGGCAAAGGTATGGCAGAAGTGCTCTTAAAGAAAAAGGGAGTAGAAATAGTTGGTGTTGTTGGCAGAGGAGAAAAAGTTGGAAAAAGCATGTATGATTATTTAGATGTAGAAAGAGGAGATAGAAAAGATATAATTATCGGAGAATATCAAGATGTAATTACAGAGAAAGCTGCAGATGTAGTTTTAGTAGCTACTGATTCTTTTACTAGAAAAACATTCGATAAATTGAAATATATTTTAGAAAAGAAAATAAACATAATTTCAACTGCTGAAGAAATGGCATATCCATATGCGCAAGAACCTGAATTAGCGAAAGAACTTGACAGAATCGCTAAAGAAAATGGCGTATCAGTATTAGGAACTGGTATAAACCCAGGATTAATAATGGATTTATTGGTTATTACATTGACTGGAGCATGCATAGACGTTGAAAGCATAAAAGCAGAAAGAATCAACTCATTGTCACCATTTGGACCTTCTGTAATGAAAGAACAAGGCGTTGGCATCAGTTTAGAAGAATTCAATAAAAGATTAGAAGAAAAGACATTGGTAGGTCATGTTGGATTCCCAGAATCTATCAATATGATAGCTGATGCTCTAGGCTGGAAGTTATCCAAAGAAATAGAGCAATTTAGAGCACCAATAGTAAGTGATGTGTATAGAAAATCTCCATATGCAGAAGTTCAACCTGGAGATGTAGCAGGCTGTGAAATGAAAGGATATGGATATGTTGATGGTGAGTTAAAGATAGAAATGCTTCATCCTCAACAAATAGAACCACAGTTGGCTGGAGTACAAACTGGTGATTACATCACTATAAAGGGAACTCCAGATATAAATATGTCAATAGTTCCAGAAGTACCTGGCGGGATTGGCACAATAGCAATGTGCGTTAATATGATTCCACATATTATAAATGCTACACCAGGATTAAAGACAATGATTGATTTACCCGTTCCAAGAGCAATCATGGGTGATATGAGAGAAATGATTAAAGAAGATTAAGGATGAAAGGGAGATATTAATGGATGCTAAAAGAGGAGATTGGGTAAGAATTCATAAGATAATCCTGACACCAGAACAAAGGGCTTCGAATTTACCAGAAGACACAAGAAAAGTACCACTAGAAATGTGGGACAAAGGATTCTTACTAAATGAAGAAGCTAATATCGGGCAAGAGGTAGAAGTGGAAACTTACATTGGAAGAAAAGTAACAGGAACATTAATTGAAATCAATCCATATTGGGGGCATGATTTTGGCAAATGTGTTCCAGAAGTTTTATATATAGGCAGACAAGCTAGGGCTTTATTGGAAGAAGGTGAAGATAATGAGTAATAGCTATGATGATGTGATGGCAAGAAAAAGCGAAATAATGAAGAAATCTGTAGGGATTGATTATAGCATATTTGAATCAGGTTCGATAGCTTTTGACTATGAGAGAATGATGAAAGAAACTGGCTATTCCTTACAGGAAATAGAAGAAATACAAAAGCAAACATCAGTAGGTTCTACGCCACTTTATGAGTTGAAAAATATAACTAAATTGGCTAGAAAATTTTCTAAACCTGGGAAGGGTGCGCGAATATTTATAAAAGATGAGGCGTGCAATCCTTCTGGTTCTTTCAAAGCAAGACGTGCGGCTACATCAGTATATCATGCACAAAGGTTAGGATATAAAGGTGTCATAGCTGCAACTTCAGGGAATTATGGTGCTGCTGTTGCGTCACAAGCAGCTATGAGAGGACTTAAATGTATTATAGTCCAGGAATGTTATGATTCAAGAGGAATAGGACAACCTGAAATAATTGAAAAGGCAAGAGCTTGCGAGGCATATGGTGCAGAGGTAGTACAATTGACTGTTGGCCCAGAACTATTTTACTCATTCTTATTGCTATTAGAGGAAACTGGATATTTTAACGCTTCACTTTATACTCCATTTGGAATAGCAGGAGTAGAAACATTAGGATATGAAATATCTATGGATTTTAGGCAAAGAGAGGGAAGAGATCCTGATGTTGTAGTCATAACAAATGCAGGGGGCGGAAATTTAACAGGTACAGCTAGGGGATTGATTAAAGCAGGAGCATTTGATACTAAAATAGTAGGTGCAAGTGTAAATTTAGAAGGGCTTCACATGGCAAGTGATGAACAATTTAACAAGAAATCATTCACTACTGGACATACTGGATTTGGGATACCTTTTGCAACATGGCCGGATCGATCTGATGTTCCTAGATCTGCAGCAAGACCGCTGAGATATATGGATAGATATGTAACCGTAAATCAAGGTTCCGTATTTTATATGACTGAATTATTGGCACAAGTCGAAGGACTTGAAAGAGGTCCTGCAGGAAATACAGCTCTAGCAGCTGCATTCAGCTTAGCTCAAGAGCTTGATGAAGATAAGATAATTGTAGTACAAGAGACCGAGTACACAGGCGCAGGGAAGCACATATTGCCACAGCTGACATTTGCTAAAGAAAATGGCATAGAATTAGTAATTGGTGATCCAAAAGAAGAAATTCCAGGCAAAAACATCGTACTACCAAAAGATCCAGGATATATGCATACTGCTGAAATTGATTTAGATAAAATTAAGAGATCTTATATTAAAAATTGCATTGTCAATTATAAAGTTGAAACTGTAACTAGAGCAGACATAGAATTCTTAGCTCAAGACACTAAATCAAGCGTAGAATATGTAATTAATGTACTAAGAGAACTAAATGTTAATGTAGAAAGGTAGTGTACAAATGAGAAGAGAAGACGATTTTGAAGAAAGAAGAAAACATTTAGCGGATTTGTCAGAATCAGAACTAGAAACTTATTTTTGGCAATTAGCAGAAAAAATAGTTGATCCATTAGTAGATTTAGCTTATAATCACACAACTCCTTCAATAGAGAGAAGTGTATTGCTAAGAATGGGATTTTCAAGCATAGAAGCAAAAAGTATTGTCGAAAATGCAATAGATAGAGGCCTCATAGGGAAAGGTGTAGGGAATATTGTATATAAATACTCAAAACACAAAGGCTTAGGAATAAGAGAAGCGGGATTAGAATTAATAGAACCTAACTCTTGGGATGAGGTAAAACCTCTATTTAATGGAGGTGCAAATTAATGGAACTTAAACCAAATGAAAAATTAAACATTAAAGAGATTTTAAAGGATTTAGAGAGTTATAGACCTAAAAGAAGAGGCTGGCATTGGAGAGAAGGAGTTGGAGAGGTTCGAAAAATAGGCAAATTTGACTACTATGAAACATCAGAAAACTTAATACAAAGTCAACCCCTTCCAGCAGCAAAGTATTTTGATAACATTGATCCACAACCTGCTCCAGTAATTACTACAGAAATAGCATCAGGTCGTTTTGAGGACGATATAAGAAGGATGAGGATGGCTGCATGGCATGGCGCAGATCATATAATGGTAATTCGTACAGCAGGGCAATCTCACTTTGAAAGCTTGATTGAAGGTACACCACAAGGTGTGGGTGGTATACCAATTAGTAGAAAACAAGTAAGAGCACAGAGAAAAGCTTTAGATTTGATTGAAGAGGAAGTAGGAAGGCCAATTAATTATCATTCATACGTATCTGGAGTAGCAGGACCGGAAATTGCTGTAATGTTTGCAGAAGAAGGAGTCAATGGAGCACACCAAGATCCTCAATACAACGTTTTATATAGAAATATAAACATGGTAAGATCTTTTGTCGATGCAGCAGAAGCGAAGAAGGTTATGACTTGGGCTGATATAGCACAAATTGATGGCGCACATAACGCCAATGCAACGGCAAGAGAAGCTTGGAAAGTAATGCCTGAATTAATGGTACAGCATGCTTTAAACTCAATGTATTCTGTAAAAATAGGCATGAAAAAGTCAAATATATGCTTGTCAACTGTTCCACCAACTGCACCACCAGCACCTTGTATGAGGCTTGATCTACCATACGCAATTGCATTGAGAGAATTATTTAAAGAATATAGAATGAGAGCTCAGATGAATACTAAGTACATGGAATCATCTACTAGAGAAGCTACTGTAACACATGTACTAAATTTGTTGATTTCAGAATTGACATCGGCAGATATTCAATCCACAATAACACCAGATGAAGGTAGAAATGTTCCTTGGCATATCTTTAACATTGAGGCTGTTGACACAGCTAAGCAAGCTTTCAACGGAATGGATGGTTTAATGAAAATGATAAAAGTAGATAGAGACGGCGAATATCTATCTACAAAAGTTAGAGAGCTTAAAGAAAGAGCAGTTCTATTTATGGAAGAAATATTAGAAATAGGTGGATACTTTAAAGCTGTTGAGGAAGGTTTCTTCGTAGACTCCGGCTATTATCCTGAAAGAAATGGGGATGGAATTGTCAGAAAGATAGACGGAGGAGTTGGTGTAGGAACAGTATTCGAAAGAGACAAGGAATACATGGCACCTGTAACTGCTCACTTCGGATATAACAATTTAGAACAATATGGGCAAGAATATGTTGAGAATCCTTCTCTACTGATTAATGGTTCTACATTTGAAAAACCAGAAAAAATCATCTTTATAGATGAACTTGACGAAACTGATAATGTCAATGTAAGGTTAGAAGAAGTAAAAGACTTATTGAACACTAATCTCATTAAGCCTGAAATGGAATGGCTTGGAGATGGGGTTGTTTTACTCACGATGTTTTTACCTACAGATGTACGTACTGCTGAATTCGCAGCACTTGAAATTGGCAAAAACTTGAATTTAAAAGATTGCGAAGTCATTCACAGGGAAGTAATGCAACAAGCAGAAGGCACTAGGATTGAGTTAAAAGGAAGAGTTGATTTTTCAATAGACATATCTAAATTGGTTATTCCACCAAAGCCAGAAGAAATGAGTGAAGATGAAATCAGAGCTGAGATATCGAGAAAACCAATGAAAGTTGTTGCAGCTACAGTTGGAGATGATGAACATTCAGTTGGACTAAGAGAGATAATTGACATCAAACATGGAGGTATAGAAAAATATGGCATTGAGTGCCACATTTTAGGGACTTCTGTTCCAGTAGAAAAATTGGTTGATGCAGCAATCGAATTAAATGCAGATGCAATTTTAGTTTCTACTATTATTTCCCATGATGACATCCACTACAAGAATATGAAGAAGTTAAATGATTACGCTATTGAAAAGGGTGTCAGAGACAAGTTGATAATTGCTGCTGGCGGAACTCAAGTGTCTAATGAAATGGCTGTGAAAAATGGAATGGATGCAGGATTTGGAAGAGGAACAAAAGGCTCTCATGTTGCAACATTCCTTGTCAAGAAAAGACGTGAGATGGAAAATGAGAATTGATTTATTAGTTGCTGAAATAGGAAGTACCACAACTGTAGTAAATGCATTTGATAATATACAAATAGCCCCTGTTTTTCTTGGACAGGGGCAAGCTCCTACCTCGGTATTAGAAGGAGATGTAAACATAGGCTTAAAAGGTGCCATAGAGGATCTTAAACGAAGTATGGGTATTCCAGACCTTGAATACAATGAACTTATTGCTACAAGCTCAGCGGCAGGCGGATTAAAAATGACTGTACATGGATTGGTATACGATATGACAGTTCGAGCTGCAAAAGAAGCTGCTTTGGGAGCAGGAGCAAATATTAAATATATTACATCAGGTAGATTGAGAAAATCCGATTTAAAAAAGATTGAAGAAATAAAACCCAACATAATATTGATAGCAGGTGGCGTTGATTATGGGGAAAGAGACACTGCACTTTACAACAGTGAATTAATAGCAAGCTTAAACTTAGACATACCCGTTATATATGCAGGGAATATAGAAAATCATGATGAAATAAAAGAAATATTTAAAGATACAAAAATGGAATTATATATAACGGAAAATGTTTATCCCGAAATTGATCAATTGAATGTTGAACCAACTAGAAAAATAATTCAACAAGTTTTTGAAAAACACATCATACATGCACCAGGTATGACAAAGATTAGAGAGATGGTAAATGGCAACATAGTGCCAACTCCTGGAGCAGTTATGAAAGCAAGCGAATTATTATATGAACATATGGGAGATCTAGTCACAATAGATGTTGGCGGTGCTACAACTGATGTCCATTCAGTCACTGAAGGCAGTGAAGAAATCAATAGAATGCTGATAAGTCCAGAACCAAAAGCTAAGAGGACGGTAGAAGGTGACCTAGGGGTATATGTGAACGCAAAAAATATAATAGAAGGTTTAGGAGAAGATGTTTTAATTAGAAAACTAGGGGTATCTAAAGAAAAATTAAATTGTTTAATATCAGGAATCAAACCAATACCTGAGAGTGAAGATGAGATTAAGTTTATTGAAACTTTGACAGAATATGCTTGTGTAACTGCAATAAAACGTCATGCTGGTATTTTAAAGAATCTATATGGTCCTACTGGTAAGACAACATTTGCCGAAGGAAAAGATTTAACAAGCGTAAAATATGTAATAGGTACTGGTGGAGCATTAACGAGATTGCCACATAGGATAGAAATATTAAGAAATATTTCTCATTCTAATAGTGGAATGGAGTTATTACCTAATCCTGATGTTGAAATTTTGATAGACAATCATTACATCATGGCATCTTTAGGTGTCATGTCGTATAGGTATCCTGATGCAGCAATAAAATTGCTTTATGATAGTTTAGACATAAATATGAAAGGGGAATAAAAGTGTCTTACCCAAGAGTAATTATAGATACTAAGAAAATTGAATCAAATGTATCAACAGTAGTTTCACTTGCTAAGAAAGAGGGGATAACAATTGCTGGTGTTACTAAAGGCTATTGTGCCTACCCAGAGATTGTTAAAGCTTATATCAATGGAGGCGTAGATTACTTAGCAGATTCTAGAATAGAGAACTTAAAAAAGATCGCACAATTTGATATTCCGAAGATGATGCTCCGATTGCCAATGATTTCACAAGCTAAGGAAACAGTAGAATACGCTGACATATCGCTAAACTCTGAGTTAGAAACTATATACGCATTAAATGAAGCAAGTGAAAGTTTAGGGAAAGTTCACAAAGTAATTTTAATGGCTGATCTAGGAGATTTAAGAGAAGGCTATTTTAACAAAGAAGAATTATTGCATGCTGTTGATGAAATATTAGAATTGAATAACATTGAACTTTATGGCTTAGGAGTAAATTTGACTTGTTATGGTGGAGTTATACCCAAAAGACATATATTGCAAAAACTTGTAGATTATAAAAATGAAATTGAAGAAAAATTTGAAATAAAGCTAGAAATGTTGTCAGGAGGCAACTCAAGTACAGTCCATTTATTAGGTACGGGCGAGATTCCTAATGGCATCAACAATTTAAGACTCGGAGAATCCATAATATTCGGAACGGAATCTGCATATGGAAGACACCTTGATGGGACTGATAGCACCGCGTTTCGGTTAGAAGCTGAAATTATAGAAATCAAAGAGAAACCATCAGTACCAACTGAAGAAATAGGCAGAGACGCTTTTGGAAAAGTGCCAACTTTTGTAGATAGAGGAGTAAGAAAAAGATTGATTTGTGCAGTTGGCAAACAAGACATTGATTTTGATAGTATGTACCCATTAGATAAAGATTTGATAATTTTAGGTGGAAGTTCAGATCACACTATTATAGATGCTTCAGATTCTAAAATTGATTATAGCGTTGGGGACATATTAGCATTTAATCTCCACTATGTGAGCATGTTAAGAGCTATGACTTCTGAATATATAGAAAAAATCATAATTTAAGGGGCTATAAGCCCCTTAAATTTTCAACATGTTAATATCTGTTGTTTTTTCTATAAGTTTTTTCTCTAAGAATCCATTTACATCTTTGTCATAGACATAATCAGTGATCGTCAAACTTGCAGTTCTAGGACTAATTATACTTATAGTAAATACATCTTTTTCAAGGTATACATAGTAATTTACTTTACCAAGTTGGACATATTCATCAAATAGAACAAAATTTTCATTACTATCAAGAATGATAAGCTTAAAAACCTGTCCGTCATCCCACATTATTTCACCTTTACTATCTTTTTGTGCAGACGTATATAAATTTATTTCTTCTTCAGTGCCATCAAAATCAAAATCATATTTAAAAGTCTCCAACATAGTCAACTGAGAGATATCTTCTGGTGAGGAAGAGTATATAATGTTCTTTGTGTTTTCATCTTCATTTTGAATATTTCCATTATCTGAATTTTCGTTTACGCATCCACTTAAAAAAATTGCCAACATCAACATGAAAATAAAAATAGTACTCTTTACTCTAGGCTTCATAATGAACACTCCTAATCATTTATTTATTTTCTAATTTTTGTACTTGTTTTTGATAGTGTTTATACAGAGAATAAAATTCACCACTGTATGGCTTTTTCCAAGGCTTCTTCTTTCCGCAGAAATGAAGTATAACAGTGTTGTCAAAGATATAATCCATATCAACTTTGCCTTTACTTAAGAATTTATAATAAGTGTAAAACCTAGTATCATAATTATATAGTATCTCATCGACATCTTTTATATCCTTAGAATATAGCGAATTTAAAACATCTTGGTCTGGCAGCACTAATATAGCTTTATTTTTTTCTATAAAATCAAATATTTCACTCTCGTCAATCCTTTTTCTTTGTTCAGGTAGATTCATCATCAGTACACCAGAATTGTAGTATTCTTCAATTTGGTATTGTAAAAGTCTTATTTTATTAATACCCTTTATGAATATCTTATTATGGTGGCAAGCTGCAAAGAGATTTTTATTAAAATCTACATTATATAGGTCGGAAACTTCATTTATTACTAATATATCTGGATCGAGATAAAGAATTCTCTCCATGTTTTTTGGCAGGTATTTATGGGCAAATAACCTATAGTACATCTCTTCGCTATAATAAGACACTACTGGAGCATCTCTAAAATCATCGCTCGGAATTTTGATTGGGTTAAATGAATTATTAGGCCAATTTTTTACTATATAATCATTTAATGAATCCAACTCATTTTGTGGAATTCTTGAATGCATTAAATAAACATCAAAATTATTATTTTCATTGTTAGTAAATAATGAATAAAGCATTACCTTTAGCGGATTGATATAATTGGAGTCTAGACATACTAATATATTCAATAAAAACATCTCCTTAGCACAAAAAATATTTACATATTTATTATACCTAATTTTCATACAAATTGATAGGAATTTAATTTTATTTTAATATTTGATTTTATTTATGATATAATTAAATAATTATAATTAATTATTTATAGTTGGTGATGTAATGGATTTATTCTCAATATCAATGAACAATTTTTTAGAAAAAAACGCACCATTATCAGATAGACTTAGACCGAGAACAATTGAAGAATTTATAGGGCAAGAACATATTGTGGGAGATGGTAAATTTTTAACTAGATCAATAAAAGCTGATCGAATCAGTTCGATGATTTATTATGGGCCACCAGGAACGGGAAAAACTACATTAGCAATGGTAATAGCAAATTCCACTAAGATGAACTTTGAGAAAATATCAGCTGTTACATCTGGCGTTAAAGATATAAGAGAAGTAATTAACAAAGCAGAAGAAGCTTTAAAAATAGAAAATAAGAGAACTATACTTTTTATCGATGAAATTCATAGATTTAACAAAGCACAACAAGACGCTTTGTTGCCTTTTGTTGAAAAAGGCATTATAATTCTAATAGGCGCCACAACAGAAAACCCATATTTCGAGATAAACAAAGCACTTTTGTCTAGAATGATGGTAGTGGAACTAAAACCATTAAGCAGAGATGAGCTCTTAATTTTGTTAGATAGAGCATTAAAGGATACCGAATATGGATTAGGAAACTTAAATATTGATATAGATGATGATGCGATAGACTACTTACTTACAGTTGCTGACGGCGATGCAAGAGTTTTATTGAATTCGTTGGAAATAGGAGTCTTATCAACAGATCCACTTGAAGATGGAGTAAGGCATATTTCTTTAGAAGATATTAAGAACTCAATTCAAATGAAATCCTTTAAATATGACAAAGGTTCAGATGAACATTATGATACAATTTCTGCATTTATCAAGAGCATGAGAGGTTCAGATCCAGATGCTGCAGTTTTTTATCTTGCAAAGATGTTAAATGCAGGAGAAGATCCCAAATTCATAGCAAGAAGAATTATGATCGCTGCTTCTGAAGATGTTGGAAATGCTGATCCAAATGCGATTATAGTTGCTACAAATGCATTTTATGCAGTCAATGCTATCGGAATGCCTGAGGCCAGAATAATATTATCTCAAGCTGCTATCTATGTGGCTTGTGCGCCAAAAAGTAATAGTTCATATCTAGCCATTGATGCAGCACTTGAAGACATAAAAAATGAGGAGTCTGGGGACATACCAATATATTTGAAGGATGCTAGCTATTCTGGAGCGAAAGCACTAGGACGAGGCATCGATTATAAATATCCACATGATTACGACAATCACTACGTTAATCAAAACTATTTACCTGATAAGTTTAAAAACAAAATTTATTATAAACCGACTGAATTAGGACATGAAGCTACAATAAAAAAGTGGTTGAGCTTTATTAAAAAAGATAAACTAAAATAAATTACAAAAGGAGGATAACATGAAACCATCTGTAAAAGATATGTACAAATTTAAAGAAAGCTTTATTGGCAAGGAAGTAGAGATTGAGGGATGGATTAAAACAAAAAGATCATCAAAAAAATTAGGATTTATAGAATTAAATGACGGTACATTCTTTAAAAATTTGCAAGTGATATATGAAGAAAATATTAATAATTTCGATGATATAGATAAATTGCCTATATATACCGCTATAAAAGTGATAGGGACAGTCGTAGAAACACCACAGGCTAAACAACCTTTTGAGATAAGGGCTCACGAGATAAATATATTAGCTCCATCAGACAATGATTATCCTATTCAAAAGAAGAAACATTCGCTTGAATATCTAAGGACTTTACAACACTTAAGACCTAGAACAAATACATTTAATGCAGTTTTTAGAGTAAGATCAATGATGGCTTTTGCAATTCACAAATTTTTTCAGGAAAAAGGTTTTGTGTATGTAAACACACCTATTATAACTGCCTCTGATGCAGAAGGTGCTGGAGAGATGTTTAGAGTGACGACACTAGATTTAAACAACCTACCTAGAACTGAAAACGGAGAAATAGATTTCAAAGAAGATTTTTTTGGCAAAGAGACTAACTTGACTGTAAGTGGACAACTTGAAGCGGAGGCATTTGCATTAGCATTTAAAAATGTGTACACTTTTGGGCCTACTTTCAGAGCTGAGAATTCGAATACAGCTAGGCATGCAGCAGAGTTCTGGATGATTGAACCAGAGATAGCATTTGCAGATTTAGCTGATGATATGAAATTAGCCGAAGAGATGTTTAAATATATTATTAACTATGTCTTAGAAAACGCAAAAGAAGAAATGGATTTCTTTGATTCCTTTATATCAAACGGATTGATTGACAGACTTACCAACATTGTAAATTCAGATTTTGGAGTAATTACTTATACTGAAGCCATAGATTTATTGAAAAAGTCAGGTGTAGAGTTCCAATTCCCTGTAGAATGGGGTATGGATTTACAGACAGAACATGAAAGATATTTGACAGAACAAGAGTTCAACAAACCGATATTTGTAATTGACTATCCAAAAGAAATCAAGGCTTTTTACATGAGAGTTAATGATGACAACAGAACTGTTGCAGCTATGGATTTGCTAGTTCCAGGAGTTGGAGAAATTATTGGAGGCAGTCAAAGAGAAGAAAGACTCGACGTATTATTGGATAAAATGAAAGCTAACGATATGAATTTAGAAAACTATTGGTGGTATCTTGAGTTAAGAAAGTACGGTGGAGTTAAACATGCTGGATTTGGACTTGGATTTGAAAGAGCAGTTATGTATATCACAGGAATGTCAAATATAAGAGATGTAATTCCATTTCCAAGAACTGTAAATAGTTGTGAATTTTAGATTTTTGTTGTAATTTGAATTACCATCTGGTATACTTTAAACAAATTTAATATAAACAATGATAAGAAGTAGTAAGATATGCTTTAATTTCCAGAGAGTTGTCGAATGGTGAAAGGCAATATTTAGGGTATCTGAACTCGTCTTAGAGTTTCCAAGCTAATTGGACGGGATATCTCGTTATATAAATGAGTGGATTAATCAAAAAGAGTGGTACCGCGGAAAAACCTTTCGTCTCTAAGACGAAAGGTTAATTTTTTGTTTACGGAGGTTATTTTATGAAAAACTATGATCACAAACAAATTGAAGAAAAATGGCAAAAAATTTGGGATGAAGAAGAGACTTTCAAAGCTTATAATGACAGCGAAAAACCAAAGTATTATGCATTAGTTGAATTTCCTTATCCATCTGGAGAAGGTTTACATGTAGGTCATCCTAGACCTTATACAGCATTAGATGTAGTATCAAGAAAAAGAAGACTTGAAGGATATAACGTTTTATTCCCTATGGGGTGGGATGCTTTTGGATTGCCTACAGAAAATTATGCGATTAAGAACAAAATTCATCCCAAGATTGTCACTGAAAAAAACATTGCAAGATTTAAGTCCCAGTTAAAGTCAATAGGTTTTTCTTTTGATTGGTCTAGAGAAATAAATACTACTGATCCAAGCTACTATAAGTGGACACAATGGATATTTTTGAAACTTTTTGATAAGGGATTAGCATACAAAGAAGAGATGCCAATCAACTGGTGCCCTAATTGTAAAATAGGGCTTGCAAATGAAGAAGTAGTAGGAGGCCATTGTGAGAGATGCGGTGGAGAGGTAATAAGGAAAGTTAAAAACCAATGGATGCTTAAGATAACTGAGTACGCTGAAAGACTTATAAATGATTTGGATATGGTTGACTATATAGAAAGAGTAAAATTGCAACAAAAAAATTGGATTGGAAAGTCAGAGGGAGCCGAGGTAGAATTTAAAATTTCCAAAACAAATGAGTCTATAAAAGTTTTCACTACAAGACCTGATACCATTTTTGGAGCAACTTATATGGTTCTTGCACCAGAACATAAATTAATAGATGAACACAAATCACTAATCGAAAATTTTGATGAGGTATTGGCATATAGAGAAGAAGTAATGAAAAAATCAGAATTTGAAAGAACAGAGCTATCGAAGGAAAAGACGGGCGTAGAGCTTAAAGGAATAAAAGCAATTAATCCAGCTAACAATAAGGAGATACCTATTTGGATTTCAGATTATGTATTGATAACTTACGGCACAGGTGCGGTTATGGCAGTTCCAGGACATGACGAAAGAGATTGGGAATTTGCTAATAAATTCAATCTACCTATTGTAGAAGTAATCAAAGGTGGAGATGTTTCAAAAGAAGCCTATACTGATACTGAAAATGGAATTGTAGTTAATTCTGACTTTTTAAACGGAATGAATGTGAAGGATGCTAAAGAACAAATCATTGAGTGGCTCGAAAAAAATGAACTTGGGAAGAGAAAAGTAAATTATAAGTTAAGAGATTGGGTGTTTTCAAGACAAAGATATTGGGGAGAACCAATACCAATGATCTACTGTGAAGATTGTGGATGGGTAAAAGTACCAGAAGAAGAACTCCCAGTATTATTGCCTGAAGTTGAAAATTACGAGCCAACCGACAATGGAGAATCACCTTTAGCAAACATAACCGAATGGGTTAACACGACTTGCCCAAAATGTGGCAAACCAGCTAAACGAGAAACTGATACTATGCCTCAGTGGGCAGGATCATCGTGGTATTTTTTAAGATATACTGATCCGCATAATGATGAAGAATTAGCCTCAAGAGAAGCTCTAGATTATTGGATGCCAGTTGACTGGTACAATGGTGGCATGGAGCATACAACATTGCATTTATTATATTCAAGATTTTGGCATAAATTTTTATATGATTGTGGTGTGGTAAGAGATCCAGAACCATATATAAAGAGAACTTCTCATGGCATGATTTTAGGCGATAATAATGAGAAAATGTCCAAATCTAGAGGGAATGTAATTAATCCAGATGATATTGTAAATGAATATGGTGCAGATACATTAAGAACATATGAGATGTTTATCGGGGATTTTGAAAAGAGTGTTCCTTGGTCTGATAATGGATTAAAGGGTTGTAGAAGATTTCTTGAAAGAGTTTGGAAACTACAAGATATTGTAGTGGAGGGAGATGAATATACAAAAGAGCTAGAAACAAGTATACACAAGACTATAAAAAAAGTATCCTTTGATTATGAAAATTTAAAATTCAATACTGCTATTGCATCGCTAATGAGTTTGCTAAATGAGTTTAACGATTATGGGAGAATTACTAAAAAAGACATAGAAACATATCTGCTCTTGTTAAATCCAGTAGCTCCTCATATTACCGAAGAAATGTGGGAAAATTTAGGTTTTAAATCAAGTTTAAATAAAAGCGCTTGGCCAAAATATGACGAAGAAAAAACAATAGATGAGATAATTGAACTCCCAATACAAATAAATGGCAAAGTAAGGACAACAATAAATGTGGAAATAGATGAAGATCAAGATTCTATTAAAGAAAAAGTATATAATAATGAAGTTGTTGCTAAGTTTATCTCAGGTAAGACAATTATAAAAGAGATTTATGTACCTAGAAAAATATACAATATTGTAGTAAAATAAATCACAGTTCTGCTTGTATAGTTATACAAGCAGAACTAAATTAATTTATATCGGAGGCGATTGATATGACGGTAAAGATAATTACGGATAGTACAGCGTATTTATCAAAAGAATATGTTGAAAAAGAAGATATAACAGTTGTTCCTTTGCATTATATGTTCGATGGGGTAGAGTATATAGAGGGATTTAAAGGCGAATTTGATGATTATTTTGAAAAACTCCAAAATAGCAAATCCTTTCCAACAACTTCACAGCCCTCTGTAGGAGAATTTAAAGAAGCTTATTTAAAAGCTTTAGAAAATTACGATGAAATAATAGTGATTGTTTTATCTTCTAAACTCAGCGGCACTTACAATAGTGCAGTGGCTGCAAAAGAATTGTTAGAAGATAAAAAAATTACTGTTGTAGATACTTTTGCGACAGTAGCGGCTCTGAAGTTCTTAATAGAAGATGCAGTAGATTTAGCTAAGAATGGGAAAAACTCTGAACAAATAGCATTGTATATAGAGGAGAAAAAAACAGAATTGAAGGTATTAGCTTTGCCAGACACCTTGGAATACCTTAAAAGAGGAGGGAGAATATCTCCTATTCAAGCTAACATAGGAAATCTAATAAATATAAAACCCATAATTCAATTAGAAGATGGTGAGCTTACAGTTTTGGAAAAAGTCAGAGGTAAGAAT
This sequence comes from Tissierellaceae bacterium, assembly GCA_018434075.1. Classification (GTDB taxonomy): domain Bacteria; phylum Bacillota; class Clostridia; order Tissierellales; family Tissierellaceae; genus Soehngenia. The sequence continues at coordinate 21,798 of JAHDQA010000048.1, read as the reverse complement.
AATGCCCTTTATAGAGTTATTGAATTAGTTGATGAAGAAGTTCAAAGAGCAACAATATGTCAGATACTGTGTATGGAAGATGCGCTTAAATTTAGAGAGCTATTACAAAAAAAACACCCAAACTTAAATATAGACATAGAAGAAATTGGACCTGTTATAGGATCTCACCTTGGTCCTAAAACTATGGGAATCTGCTGGTATTAAAATCAAAAGCAAAAAGTACTGTAAAAAAGTCCTTTTTGCTTTTATTTGTGTAAGAATATGTTATAATAATAACGGGAAAAAATATTTGGAGGTGTATGATGAAAAAAATATTAATTACTGGAGCTTTGGGACAGATTGGTTCAGAGCTAACTGTAAAGATGAGAGAGCTTTATGGCAGGGATAACGTTGTCATAAGTGATATTGAAAAAAAGAGTGGAAAAGAAGACTTAACTGAGAGTGGACCATTTGAAATAATCAATGTATTAGATGCAAAACAAATATCTGAGGTTGTCGATAAGTACAATATTGATACTATCGTAAATCTAGCTGCTATATTATCTGCAGTAGGTGAGAAAAATCCAAATTTATGCTGGCAGATTAATATGACTGGGCTATATAACATATTAGAAATTGCAAGAGAAAAAGGGTTAAAAATATTTACACCTAGTTCGATTGCTGTATTTGGACCTAACACACCTAAAGATTTAACTCCTCAAGATACAATCATGAGACCGACTACTATGTATGGTGTTACAAAAGTATCTGGAGAATTACTATGCGATTATTATTATAAGAAATTTGGAGTAGACACCAGAGGTGTTAGATTCCCAGGCATCATTTCCTACAACACTTTACCTGGTGGAGGCACCACAGACTATGCAGTCCATATCTACTATGATGCTGTACTCAAAAAATCATATACTAGCTTTATTGATAAGGGAACATATATGGATATGATGTATATCCCTGATGCTTTAGATGCAGTAATAAATTTATTGGAAGCTGATGGTAGTAAACTAACTCATCGAAATGCCTTTAACATAACAGCTATGAGCATAGAACCAGAAGACATAGCAAATTCTATCAGAAAATTTATACCTGAATTCAAATTAGATTACGATGTTGACCCAGTTAGACAAAAAATAGCAGAATCATGGCCAAATTCGCTTGATGATTCAGAAGCTAGAAAACAATGGGGATGGAAACCAAAATACGATTTAGATAGCATGACAAAAGATATGCTTGAAAAATTAAAAATTAAATTAAATGTCAAGTAATTAAAGGTGCTTTAAGCACCTTTTCTATTGTATAAATGTTGACAATGTTACTTGGATATACTATAATGAAAAAACAAACCCAAGTAATTTAGTTGGTATTAACGAGGTGAAACAATGAAATTATCTACAAAGGGAAGATATGGTTTAATGGCTATGTATCAACTAGCAATTGTTTATGGTGAAGGCCCTATATCCATAAAGTCAATCGCTGGAGAAGAAGAACTAAGTGAAAACTATTTAGAACAACTTTTTTCAACTTTAAAAAAAGATGGACTTATCATTAGTAGCAGGGGAGCTTATGGAGGATATATGCTTTCTAGGCATCCTAAAGAAATAACAGTTGGTGAGATATTGCGTTCTCTAGAAGGAGAGAATTATCCAGCTGAATGTGTTTCTAGTGATGGATTTGAATGCAAAAAAGAGGAAATGTGTGCTACAAAATTAGTATTAGCGAAGATTAAAAATGGTATTGACCAGGTTATTGACTCAATAACTCTGCAGGATATGGTTGAAGAATCTAATACTGTAAAATCAGATTTTAAGGAGGACTAAAGTGGAAAAAATAATTTATATGGATCATGCTGCAACTACTCAAGTTAGAAAAGAAGTGCTTGATGAAATGATACCATATTTCAACGAGTATTACGGCAACCCATCAAGCATATATTATTTAAGCAACTTTTCTAAAATGGCTATAGATAAAGCGAGAGAAAGAGTGGCAAAAGCAATTAATGCTGAAAAAAATGAAATTTATTTTACTGCAGGTGGATCTGAATCTGATAATTGGGCTATAAAAGGGGTTGCTTCGAAGTTAAGAGATAAGGGTAATCATATCATTACATCTAAAATAGAGCATCATGCTATTTTGCACACATGTGAGTACTTAGAAAAGCTTGGTTATGAAATTACCTATCTTGATGTCGATGAATATGGAATGATTTCTTTAGATGAACTTGAAAAAGCTATTAAAAATGAGACAATACTGATTTCTATAATGTTTGCAAACAACGAGATTGGAACTATTGAGCCAATAAAAGAAATTGGTGAGATAGCGAGAAAACACAATGTAATTTTTCATACAGATGCTGTCCAGGCTGTTGGCAGCTTGCCTATTGATGTAAAGGACATGAATATTGATTTATTGTCTATGTCTGCGCATAAGCTATATGGCCCAAAAGGCGTTGGAGCATTGTATATAAGAAAAGGAATTAAAATAGATCCATTAATCCATGGAGGAGCTCAAGAGAGAAATAAAAGAGCTGGGACTGAAAATGTACCTGGGATAGTAGGACTTGGAAAAGCTATTGAGCTAGCGTATTCCGAATTAGAAGAAAATACAGCTAAGCTGATAGAACTTAGAGATTATATGATAAAGAGTATACAAAGCCGTATTCCTGACGTAAGACTAAATGGTCATCCAACTAAAAGATTACCAGGAAATGTAAATATGTGCTTTAGATATATAGAAGGGGAATCTTTGCTATTGAGCTTAGATATGTATAAGATAGAAGCTTCAAGTGGTTCTGCATGTACATCAGGAAGCTTGGATCCATCTCATGTGCTTTTAGCAATTGGCCTTCCGCATGAAATTGCACATGGCTCACTAAGATTATCCTTAGGGATAGAAAACACTAAAGAAGAAGTAGATTTTGTAGTGGAGAAACTTACTACAATTGTAGATAGATTAAGACAAATGTCACCACTTTATGAAAAAAAACAGGAGGGTAAATAATGTATTCGGAAAAAGTAATGGATCATTTCATGAATCCAAGGAATGTAGGAGAGATTGAAAATGCAGATGGAATTGGAGAAGTAGGCAATCCAAAATGTGGAGATATAATGAAAATGTATCTAAAAATTGAAGATGGAATAATCACAGATGTAAAATTCAAGACATTTGGATGTGGATCTGCAATTGCATCTTCAAGCATGGCAACTGAATTGATCAAAGGGAAATCTATACAAGAAGCTATGCAAATAACTAATAAAGCTGTTGCTGAAGCGCTGGACGGTCTTCCACCTGTTAAAATGCACTGCAGTGTATTAGCTGAACAAGCAATAAGAAAAGCGTTGCTTGATTATTCGAAGAAAACTGGGGTAAAGATAGAAGGACTAGATGAAACTGAATTTGACGATGATGACTTACATGAAATAGAAGCCGAGGAGTAAATAAGTCTTATTTAGGAGGCAAAGCATGAAAATAGCTGCTCCACCAGATTTGTTTGTCAAACTAGTATGGATACTTCTAACAGTTTTGCTATTTTTAATTAGTTATTATTTGATAAATATCGGGAATAACTTTGTAGAAAAGAGAAAAAAAATTAAATACGACACTAAAATATTAGTGGCTATTGCTTCTATAGTTTCTATAATATATTTAATTTATCAATTGTTTTCAAGATTTAGCATATTATCGGATATTGTATTGGCTATAATTCTATCTATTATTCTGGCTTATTTTTTAAATCCATTGGTAAATTATTTACAAAAGAAAGGATTAAAAAGAACAGTAAGCACAGCAATAGTCTATATAGGAATAGTCATAATTTTAGCGATATTGCTAGTGTCGTTTATCCCGAGGACAGGGAAAGAAATTAAGAACTTAGCTGAGAATTTATCTATTTATATCAGCAATTTCAATACCTTTATTGACAAAATCTATGCTGGATATTCCAATGTATTGGGCGATACGCCTGAATTGTTGCAGAGTATAGAAAAGGTAATAGAAAGTAATACTCAAAAACTTCAAGATTCAATATCAAGTGGATTGACAAATCTAATAACAGGGATAAGTGGGTTCTTGTCAAAGGCTGTAACTTTAATTTTAATACCAATAATAACATTCTATTTTCTTGTTGATAAAAATTACTTTGTAAAAAAGCTTAAAGAACATATACCTGAAAAATACAAAGATGATATTTTTACTCTGTCACATCAGATAAATGATGTAATGAATCAATTCATAAAAGGCAGACTTCTAATGGCTATTTTTGTTGGCACAATGACTGCGATATTTTTGTTGATAATGGATGTTCAATTTGCTATTGTCATAGGATTTATAACGGCAATTGCAGATATAGTTCCATACATTGGACCATTTTTGGGGTTTTTACCAGCCGTTATTTTAGCATTTTTCTCAAGTCCATTAAAAGCACTATGGGTAGCTATATTTTTTGTTGTTATACAGTGGGTTGAGAATAATATCTTAGCACCTAAAGTTCTCGGGCAGAGCATAGGTCTTCATCCCCTGACAGTGCTCTTGGCTTTAATAATTGGTGGAGGAATATTTGGAGTGCTGGGAATGATATTAGCGGTACCAGTAACTGCCATAATGATGATTTTAGTTAAATTTATTATAAACAAATATAAAGAATCGAGGGAATTATTGTAGTTCATTGACAAATAACCATATATATTCTAAAATAAAGTAGTAACACAACCTCCCTTAAGGGGAGGATTTTTATAATACTTAGCGAGGTGTAAATATGAAAAAATTAGGACTTCATGATATAAGGAAAGAATATTTAGAGTTTTTTAAAGAGAAAGGGCACTTAGTAGCTCCTAGTTTTTCATTAGTGCCAAAGAATGACAAATCACTTTTACTTATTGGAGCTGGAATGGCACCTTTAAAACCATATTTTACTGGTGAAAAAACACCTCCTAGTAGACGTATGACAACTTGTCAAAAATGTATTAGAACTGGAGATATAGATAATGTTGGAAGGACTGCAAGACATGCTACATTTTTTGAAATGCTAGGTAATTTTTCTTTTGGCGATTATTTCAAAAAGGAAGCTATTTCATGGGCTTGGGAGTTCTTAACACAAAGGCTTGAATTAGATCCAAAGGATCTTTGGGTAACAGTATATTACGAAGATGATGAGGCTTACGAGCTATGGAATAAGATGATTGGAATTCCAAGTGAAAAAATTGTAAGATTGGGAAAAGAAGATAATTTTTGGGAATTGGAAGTAGGACCATCTGGCCCATGCTCAGAAATTTATGTAGATAGAGGAGAACAGTACGGCTGTGGCAAAGAAACTTGTAAACCAGGTTGCAATTGTGACAGATTTTTGGAAGTATGGAATTTGGTGTTTACACAATTTGACAAAGATGAAAACGGAGTCTATCATCCACTACCAAACCCTAATATAGACACAGGAATGGGACTTGAAAGAATTGCCACTATAATGGAAAATACTGACAACATATTTGAAATTGGAGCTATAAAAGATATATTAAATAAAGTTTTAGAAATAAGCGGATATAAATATGGTTCAGATAAAGAGAAAGATGTATCAGTTAGAATAATTACAGATCATATCAGAGCCATAACATTTTTAGTCAGCGATGGCGTTGTTCCAAGCAATGAAGGAAGAGGATATGTACTTAGGAGACTCATAAGGAGAGCTTCAAGACATGGCAAACTTCTTGGTATAGAGGATACATTTTTGGACAAAGTATCAGAAGTTGTAATTAATTCATGGATGGTCGAATACAGAGAACTCAAAGAAAATGAAAATCAAATAAAAAGAGTTATCTCAATAGAAGAGGAAAAATTTCAAGAAACAATAAATCAAGGGCTGAATATACTTGAAGGCATGATAGATGAATTAGAGAAAAGCAATGCAAAGGTATTAGATGGAGATAAGGTTTTCAAACTTTATGACACTTTTGGGTTTCCACCTGAACTTACAGAGGAAATTTTGAAAGAAAAAGGTTATCAAATAGACTTAAATGGTTTTAAAGATTACATGAATGCTCAAAGAGAGAGAGCAAGAAGAGCAAGAGAAGAGACAGATGCTGGCTGGAGCACTAAAAATGAAGAAGATATTACTAGAGGAATTGATTCTGAATTTATAGGGTATAATACATTAAAAACAGAGACAATTGTCAAAGCTATTTTTAAAGATAATCAGAAAGTTGAGAAATTGACAGAAGGCGAAAGTGGATTCGTTATTTTAGAGAAAACACCATTTTATGGCGAATCTGGTGGACAAATAGGCGATAAAGGGATAATCAAATGCGATCAAGGAATGGCTCAAGTAAACGACACTAAATTAACTCCTTCAAAATCGCCAATTCATCAAGTAACTGTAATAAGTGGGGAAATCAGCACTAATAAATCTGTCCAAGCTGAAGTAGATGTAGAATTGAGAGAAGCTACAATGAGAAACCACTCAGCAACTCATTTGTTGCATAAGGCTTTAAAACTAGTCGTAGGAAATCATGTTAATCAAGCTGGTTCATTAGTTACTCCTAAAAGACTTAGATTTGACTTCACTCATTTTGAGCCATTATCAGAAGAGGAAATTAAAAGAATCGAAACAATTGTCAATTTGGAAATACTAAAAGCTCAAGATGTGAAAACTGAAATTATGACATTGAAAGAAGCACAGCAACAGGGTATAACCGGGTTATTTGAAGAAAAATACGGAGAGTTTGTAAGAGTTGTTAGCATTGGGAACTTTTCGCAAGAACTATGCGGAGGTACCCATGTAAAGAATTCTGGGCAAATAGGTTTGTTTAAGATATTGTCAGAATCTAGTGTAGCTTCTGGAGTAAGAAGAATAGAGGCGCTGACAGGCTTAAATGTGTATGATTATATAGTTGAGTTAGAAAATAATATCAGTCAAATAGCCTCAGCTCTTAATAGCAATAAACAAAATATTTTAGAAAAAATAACTCATTTAATAGAAGAATTAAAAGAAAAAGACAGCGAAATAAAGAACTTGAGAAAGGCTATCATTTCAAATTCAGTCGATGATATAATCAACAATTCTATAAATATCAATGGTATAGATCTTATCATTCACGATTGTGAAAACATGGATGCCCAAGAAATGAGAGAACTTGGAGATACTATAAAATCAAGGATAGACAATGGCGTTATATTCTTGACTTCTCAAAATGAAGGGAAAATTACTTTTATTTCAATGGCAACTAATGATGCGATAGAGAAAGGTGTAAATGTTGGATTGCTGGTAAAAAGAGTGTCGAACATTGTCGGCGGCAACGGAGGAGGAAGAAAAGATATAGCTCAAGGCGGAGGAAAGTATCTTGATAAATTAGACGAAGCTTTGAAAGAAGTTGAAATTATTATAAAAGAACAATTAAAAATGTAAATTTATATTAAAATTATGTTATAATAAATGAAAGAGGTGGTACCATGGATAGGGAAAAAGATAACAAATTCAATGAAACCGTTAAATTTGAAGCTACGAAGGACAACCCAGTAGAACCAAGAGAGATACTGATGTCGGTCTTCAAATCACTAGAAGAAAAAGGGTACAATCCTATTAATCAAATTATAGGTTATATCCTATCCGGAGATCCAACCTACATTACGAGCCACAATAATGCGAGAAATCTAATTAGAAAGATAGAGAGAGATGAACTATTAGAAGAAATTCTAAGGGCGTATTTGGAAACTAATAGAGACTAGTTTTAAGGGTAGATGGATGGCTTAAGCTATCCATCTATTTATGTAAATAGTGAGGGATAAAAATTGAACAGAATCGAATTGGGAAATACTGGGATAAATGTTTCTAGGATATGCTTTGGTTCTTTAACTATGACGCCATTTCAGGCAAATTTATCTGTTGAAGATGGTGCTTATTTGATAAAATATGCTTATGAAAAAGGTATCAATTTTTTGGATACAGCTGAGATATATGATAATTATAGTTATATTAAAGCAGGGATAAGGGGCATTAGCAGAGAGAAATATGTTATATCGACTAAATCATATGCCTATACAAAAGAACTAGCGCAGAACAGCTTGGAAAAGGCTTTGAAAGAAATTGGAACAGATTATATAGATATTTTTTTATTGCATGAACAAGAGAGCGAATATACTATAAAAGGGCATTATGAAGCAATAGAGTATTTTCTAAAAGCTAAAGATGAAGGTAAAATAAGAGCGATTGGCATATCAACTCATAGAGTTGCTGGGGCTAAAGCATTATTAAAATACAAAGAGCTTGATATTATTCACCCACTGGTAAATATGTCAGGTATAGGAATTCACGATGGAACTATCGACGACATGTTAAATGTATTAGAACAACTACACTTCATGGGAAAAGGCATATATAGCATGAAAGCGCTAGGTGGAGGACATTTAATCAATAGAGCAAAAGAAGCTATAAATTTTGTAAACAAGATACCATTCATAGATTCAATTGCAATCGGCATGCAATCTTGTGATGAGATAGATGCTAACATTCAGATAATTGAAAAAGATGATGTTGATTTAAACATTGCGAACAACTTAAGACAGAAAAATAGAAGACTGATTGTTGCTGATTATTGTATAGCTTGTGGGAGATGTGTAAATAGGTGTAAACAAAATGGAATACAGATAATAGACGGTCGAGCCACGCCAAATGACAGTTGCATCTTGTGTGGTTATTGTGCTACTGTATGTCCGGAATTTTGTATAAAAGTTATTTAGGTGATAATATGGAAAGAATTCTTGGGCTAGATATTGGTGAAAAAAGAATAGGAGTGGCTTTAAGCGACCTTTTAGGTTTAACTGCACAAGGCTTAGCGACTATTAATAGAGTTGGGAAAAAGAAAGACTTTGATGAGATAGGGAAAATAATTGCAGAATACGATATTAAGAAAGTAGTTGTCGGATTGCCACTTAATATGGATGGAAGCATGGGTGAACCCTGCGAAATGGTTAGAAATTTTGCTGAAAAAATCAAAAATAAATTTAATGTTGAGATTATTTACATCGATGAAAGATTATCAACAGTTTCCGCAACTAAAGTGTTGTTAGAAGCTAATGTGAGAAGAGAGAACAGAAAGCATGTAGTAGATAAGATCGCTGCATCATATATACTACAAAGCTATTTAGATAGAAAATAAGGAGGAGAACATGCAACAAAAAGCTGTATTTTATGATGAATTGGGTAATGAAATTGAGTTTTTAGTCAAGGCTAAATTTAGTATAGATGATACAGATTATGTAGTATTGCTACCAAGTGAAGATATTGATTCACCAACATATATACTAAAGGTGGACTTGGATGAAAATGGCGATGAAATACTAGTTGGAATTGATGATGAAGAGTTAGAAGAAGCGAAAGAAGTATACGAAGAGTTGATGAAAGAACAACTGCAATAGGTGGTGTGGTTAAAGTGGAGAGTAAAATAGAAAAGTATCTATGTGCATTACAACAGAAAGGGTACAAGTCTACTAGCCAAAGAGAAGAAATATTGAATATTTTATTTGACAATAAAAATGAACATTTAAGTTGCGAAGATGTCCATAATATAATATCCAAAGAAAAAAAAGATATCGGCATTGCTACAGTATATAGAACATTGCAGTTGTTTGAAAAATTAGGCATTGTTTATAAGATTAATTTTGATGATGGGGTAACAAGATATGAGCTAAATACCGAGAGCGAATATCATCACCACCATCATTTAATATGTACACAATGCGGAAAAGTAACAGAAGTAAAATTAGATTTATTAGAGTCGCTTGAACATGAAATTGAAATTGAAGAAGGTTTTATGGTAAGCGACCACGATGTAAAATTTTATGGAATTTGCAAAGAATGCAAAAAGAAAGAAAAAAATAAATGGGAGTGATATAGTGGCAAAAGAAAACAAATTAAAAATCATTCCCTTAGGAGGACTAGGGGAAATAGGAAAGAACATGACTGTCTATGAATACAAAGATAGTATAGTCATAGTTGATTGCGGGATGACATTTCCAGGCGATGAAATGCTTGGAGTCGATGTCGTAATACCAGATATAACATATCTGATGAAAAACAAAGATAAAATAAAGGGTTTACTTCTAACTCATGGGCATGAAGATCACATAGGTGCAATTCCTTATGTTTTAAAGAAGATTGACATGCCTATTTACGGAACAAAATTGACAATTGGCCTATTGCAAAATAAACTTAAAGAGCATAATTTAGAAAATTCTAACCTAAATGTTGTAAAACATGGTGAAAAATTCAAATTAGGATATTTTGAAATTGAATTTATCAGAACAACACACAGCATACCTGATTCAGCGGCAATAGCTTTGACATCACCTATAGGGACTGTAATTCAAACTGGAGACTTTAAAGTTGATTTTACACCTATGTCAGGAGATGTTATGGATTTAAATAGGTTCGCTGAGCTTGGAAACAAGGGTGTACTTGCATTGTTGTCTGATTCAACGAATGTAATCAGACCAGGGTATACTTTGAGCGAGAGAACTGTCGGTGAAACTTTCAGAGACTTGTTTTATAAAGCAGAAGGAAGAATTATCGTTGCGACTTTTGCATCAAATGTGTATAGAATTCAACAAATAATAGATGCAGCAGAATTGAATGATAGGAAAGTAGTAATTTCAGGTAGATCAATGGTAAATACTGTGAATGTTGCAAATGAACTTGGATATTTGAGGGTTAAACCTGACACAATGATAGATATAAATGATATGAATAAGTATAATAAAAAGGAAATTGTAATTATCACTACAGGAAGCCAAGGTGAACCTATGAGTGCTCTGACTAGGATTGCCAACAATGAGCATAGAAAAATTGAGCTTATGCCTGATGATATGGTGATCATTTCGGCAACACCAATTCCTGGAAATGAAATTACTGTTTCTAAAGTAATCAACAAATTATTGGAAAAAGGTACAAATGTTATATATGAAGCATTGGCTGATATACATGTATCTGGCCATGCTTGTCAGGAAGAGTTAAAGTTAATTCATAGCTTAGTAAAACCAAAATATTTTGTACCAGTGCATGGAGAAACAAGACATCTTAAACATCACGCGGATATTAGTCATCAACTAGGTACACCTAGAGAAAATATTTTCATATTGGAAAACGGACAGACTCTTGAATTTACTAAAGGCAGTGCTAATTTAGGACAAATGGTTCAAGCTGGGAATATCCTAGTAGATGGGCTAGGTGTTGGTGATGTTGGAAATATAGTTTTAAGAGACAGGAAGCACTTATCTGAAGATGGTTTAATTGTTGTGGTAGTAACTATTAATAAACAAACTGGCGCAGTAGAATCAGGGCCAGATATTGTCTCTAGAGGTTTCGTATATGTCAGAGAATCTGAAGAACTAATGGAAGAAGTTAGAAAAATTGTAAAACAGACATTAGATGTTTGCGAAGCAAAAAAGATCTCAGATTGGTCAGCTATAAAATCCAATATTAGAGATGATTTAAGAACTTATCTATATACTACAATAAAGCGAAATCCAATGATATTGCCAATAATTATGGAGGTTTAACTAATATGACTACTAGGCTTTTCTTGTATTTGGGAATAATTGTATTAGGCGGCTTAATTGGCGCAAGAGCTAAATTAAAAGAAAATTTCATAAAGAGGCTAGGCAGTTTCCAAACTGCCTGTCTGCTTTTTTTACTTTTCATCATGGGTGTTAAGATAGGAATGGATGAAAAAGTTATCAACTCATTCTTGTCAATCGGATTGAATGCACTTATTATGAGCATATTCACTGTTGGGTTCAGCATCATTTTTGTATACATCATTAATAAATTGTGTTTGGGAGGTAAGGAATGACTCTTAAAATTGTAATTGCTGTTTTACTTGGAATTGTTTCAGGGTATTATGTATTGCCAAAAGACATCCTAAATTATGCAGACTACATAATAGATTTTGGCTTGATGTTGCTACTGTTTTTTGTAGGCATTGATATTGGACTAAATAAATCTGTATTTAGCAGAATAAAAGCAAAAGGTATTAAGATTTTGTTGGTTCCAATAGCTATAATCATAGGAAGTATTACTGGATCTGCTATTGCAGGAATAATACTGAAATTACCATTTAATGAAGCAGGAGCGATTGGAGCGGGATTAGGATGGTACTCGTTATCTTCGATACTCATAGCTAGCTATTCAAATGAACTATCAGCTTTAGCATTTATATCAAATGTAATAAGAGAGCTTATAGCGATTATTACTATCCCCTTGATAGCCAAAAAAATAGGATTTGTAGAAGCGATAGCGCCTGCCGGTGCAACAGCAATGGACACTAGTTTGCCGATTATATCAAAGGCGACTGATTCTGAAATTGCGTTGATAGCCTTCATAACTGGAGCTATTTGTACTTTTGCAGTGCCGGTTTTAGTTCCATTTATACTTAATTTATAAGGAGAAAATAAAATGAAGATGGATATAAAGTATTTGACAAAAGCCAGTTTAATAGCGGCCATTTACATCGTTCTTATAATAATTCAAGCATTGCCTTTCCCAATTTTAAATTTAACTTATGGGCCAGTACAACTTCGCATTGCTGAAGGGCTTGCTCTATTACCATTTGTTGAATCTGCTGCAGTGCCAGGACTATTCGTAGGAGTACTACTTTCGAATGTTATTCTTGCTCCTTATTCAGGTTTCGGATTAGTTGATATTATAGGAGGGTCTTTAGTAACGTTAATATCTGCTTATCTTACATCAAAAGCAAAAAATAAAGTATTGGCAATTTCATATCCTGTAATTTTAAACGGATTAATAGTATCAATTTGGGTTTCATTTTTTACTAAGATACCATATTTATATACTGTTTTAGGAATAAGTTTAGGGGAATTAGCCTCTCTTTTAATATTTGGAAATATCATACTTTATGTTTACGAAAAAGCTTCAATATATAAGGAATGGTAAAGCGATGTCTGATATAATAAATGATAAAGTTATTAATTATATTCAAAGTTTATACTCTGAAGAATCAAAATTCTTAAATGAATTGAGAACATATGCTAATATCAACAAAATTCCCATTCTACAAAAAGAGACTGCTCAATTATTAAGAGTTTTACTAAAGATGATTAAACCTAAAGAAATACTTGAAATTGGTACTGCTATTGGTTATTCATCTATTTTGATGGCTCAGAGTTTAAATTTAGAGTGTAAGATAACAACTATTGAGTTAGATCCACTGCTAGTTGATATTGCAATAAATAACATCAATAATGCTAATTTATCAAATAATATTCAAGTGATAGAAGGGGATGCGATTTCAGTATTGCCACTATTGACTAAAAAATATGATTTAATTTTCATAGATGCAAATAAATCTAGATATAAAGAGTATTTTGATATGGGAAAAGACATGCTAAATAATGGTGGTGTGATCATATCAGATAATGTACTGTACAAGGGTATGACGGCTGTTGATGATTCTATTCACAGAAGAAAGAGAACAATCGTGAAAAATATGAGAAATTATTTAGAATATATAACTACGATAGATGGCTACATAACTTCTATAATACCTATAGGAGATGGGGTAGCATTAACATATAAGGGGGATTGAGTTTGGATAGAGTTGAATTGTTGGCTCCAGCAGGTGACCTAGAGAAATTAAAGATGGCTATCATATATGGTGCAGATGCTGTTTATTTAGGTGGGGAGGCATTTGGACTGAGAAAAGCTTCTAAAAATTTCACATTAGAAGATATAAAAAAAGCTGTTGAATTTGCACATGAACTAGATAAAAAAGTCTATGTGACATTAAATATAGTACCACACGATGAAGATTTAAATGGATTAGATGAATATGTAAAGAGTCTTAATGATATTGGCATAGATGCTGTGATTGTTTCAGACCCTGGTATTTTTAATATCGTCAGAAGTGTGGCTAAAGATTTACCAATACATTTAAGTACTCAAGCGAGTGTTACAAATTTTGAAACTATTATGTTTTGGTATAATCTCGGAATCAAAAGAATAGTACTGGCAAGGGAATTGACGCTAGATGAAATAAGAGCTATATCAAAAAAAGCGCCTAATGATTTAGAATTAGAAGTTTTTGTTCATGGAGCAATGTGCATGAGCTATTCTGGAAGATGTTTATTGAGCAGTTACATGACAGGTAGAGATGCAAATAGGGGAGATTGTGCTCAACCATGTAGATACAAATATAATGTAGTTGAAGAGAAAAGGCCTGGAGAATATTTCCCGATAGAAGAACATGAAGAAGGCACCTTTATATTTAATTCAAAAGATTTATGTATGATCGATCATATTGATGAATTGGTAGAAGCTGGCATAAAGAGTTTTAAAATCGAAGGAAGAGTAAAAAGCCCATATTACGTAGCAACCGTAGTAGGAGCTTATCGCAAGGCTATAGATGACTATTATAAAGACCCGCTTAATTATAAATTCGATGAAAAACTACTTGAAGAATTGCGAAAAGTAAGCCACAGAGATTTTACAACTGGATTTTTCTACAATGAAGCAAAAACTAATGCACAAGTATTTACGACAAATTCATATATTCGAAAATATGATTTTGTAGGGATGATTTTAGATTATGATGAAAGCGCGCAAATAGCGACAATAGAACAAAGAAACAGAATTAAAGTAGGAGATGTCGTAGAAATATTCGGACCAGACATGAATTATTTTGAATTTAAGATAGAAAACATGTGGAATGAAGAAGATGAGCCTATAGAATCTGCACCTCATGCTCAACAAATAATTAAGACAAAGATTTATAACCAAGTTAAACCTTTTTATTTGATTCGAAAGAAAAGAGATGATGATAAATGAAAAACCCTATAATCATTGGAATAGCTGGAGGTACAGGCTCTGGTAAATCTACAGTAACAAATGAAATTTACAAAGCTATCACTGATAAAAATGTCGCAGTAATTGAACAAGATTCGTATTACAAAGATCAAAGCGATTTAAGTTTTGAAGAGAGAGTAAAGACTAACTATGATCATCCGTTTGCATTTGACAATCAGCTTTTAATAAATCATTTAAGAAAATTAATTAATTGGGAGCCGATTGAGAAACCAATTTATGACTTTGAAAATCACAACCGCAAAAAAGAAACGATATTGGTAGAACCAAAAGATATAATCATATTAGAAGGTATATTGATATTATACGATGAAGAATTAAGAAATATGATGGATATAAAAATTTTCGTTGATACAGATGCTGATGTGCGTGTGATAAGAAGGATTAATCGAGATATCAATTATAGAGGAAGGACACTTGAATCGGTAATAAATCAATATATGAATACTGTAAGACCAGCTCATTTGCAGTTTGTAGAACCCACAAAGAGATATGCTGACATTATTATTCCTGAGGGCGGGTACAATAGAGTAGCTATAGATATAATCGTGACAAAAGTTAATGACATAATCAGGCAAAAATTTTAGCAGGGCAACCTGCTTTTTTTGTTGCAAATAATGCTTTAAAGTGGTAAAATAAAAATAGGATAGACTACTTGTATTTATTGTTATAATAAAAATTTATTGAATATTTTATAAATACAGAGTATTATAATAATTAATATTATATTAAGTTATTTAAAGGAGCATTTTTATGAGAAAAAGAAAAGGAAGTTTTCTAGTTTTCTCTCTATTAATATTTACGATATTAATACTTTTCATGTCAGTGGTTTTACACTTATTAAATACAAACAATCAACAAATAAAATTGCAGGAACAAAAGATGGAAGCTTACTATCTAGCTTATTCAGGGGCCGAGTTAGCAAAAGAAGCACTTTTTAAAAACAACAATGAGTTATTTAATAAAATTAGAGCTGATAAAAATAAAATTTATGACGAAGATTTAATACTAGATAATGGACAAATTACTATAATAGCAAAGCAATCTAATAATGAAAATTACCCTAGCTGGATAGAAATAAAGTCAACTTCTACTTTGAACGATACAGATATTACATACACTAGAGTTTTATACATTAATCCTGAAGATCCTGGAGAACAAGTTTGGGTTAATTAGATGGGAGCTGATAAAATGAAAAATAGAAAAGCTGTCACATTAATTGAATTGATACTTGTATTAGCTATAATCGGTCTCGTAGTGCCTACAGCGACAAGTATGTTTTTGCTTGGACAAAAGGCGGAAAGTATGAGTTTTGAAGAATTTGACATACAATCTGATATTAGAGTTGCAGCAACGGTTTTAAATAACACTATTAGAGATTCTGGAGGAGTATTTATCCTTCACAGAGACAATGCAAATAAACTTACCGAAGAATGGAATTATATTATGCTAAACGACACAAAAGATAAGTTAGTTGAATGGAGATGGGATAATACAACTAATACACATAAGCAAGTAGAACTACTGAGTGTTGATGATGGCTCTACATTGGATATAGTATATAATAAAAATTCCAAACCAAATGAAGACAATGTTTTAGAATTCACTTTAACTGTGAAAAATCCAGAAAAAGGTGATAGAAGTATTAATTCTGGATTAGAGAGCATGAACTCACTTCAAGTTGTAGACAGAGCTTATGGGAAAGTTGCTAATACATTAGCATACAGGAATGACAAAAAACTAACAGAAGTTTCTAATTCACAGGCAGTAGTTAGTATGGTGCTAGATACTTCTGGAAGTATGGCGGATACATTAAGTGGTGGGAAACCAAATAATAACAATAAAAGCAGATTAGAAATAATGAAAAATGAGGCCAAAAAACTCGTGGATGGGTTTTCAGATTACCCTAATATCTATGTGAGTTTAGTACCTTTTAATACCACGGCTAATGGAGCAAGAGAAATGGTGAATGTAAAAGTAAATATAGATGAAAATACAAATTATTTTACTAATATTATTAATTCTTTAACTGCAAACGGGGGGACGAATACTGGAGATGGGATAAGAAGGGGTTATTATAGAATAAAAGAATTCAATGAAAAAGAAGAAAATATAAATAAAACGAATAAAAATTTTATGATAATTTTAGTTGATGGGGTTACAACATTTGCAAGTGCAACAGAATATTATGTAGACACCCCAATGGATATTATTGATTTTGATAGTGACCAAGGACAAACAATAATTCATGAAGGACAAATATATGAACATTATAAAACTGAAAAGAAAGGGATTATTTTTATAAGGTATACTTATTATTACAATAGAACTTCCACATCTTATTTTACAGGTGATGGTAATGTTTCTTCTAATAGGAAGACTAGTAGAGATAGCAATATAATTCAGTATCCAAATGGCATTATAATAGGAAATGGATCAAATCTAGATCCTTATGGTACACAATACGTTGATGAAATTGGTGAAATGGTAAGATCATATAAAAACGGAACAAATGAAGCTATAAATGTTTTTGTCATTGGGTTTTCTAGTAAACAATCAGATTACGGGAGCCTCGAAGATATAGCTATGGCCACAAGAGGTGATAAAGTTTTTTATACAGCCGACAGTCAAGAAGCATTAAATCAAATTTTTTTATCTATACAAAGGGAAATATCTGATGCACTTTGGCATATCGGAGGGCCTAATTAGGAGGTACCATTATGAAGGAAAAAGGTTATACGCTAATAGAATTAATTTTATCTATAGCTCTATTGGGTTTAATAGCAACGTATTTTATTACTTCAATTTCTTTTGGTTATAAAAATATAGTAAACATGGAAGATAGAACTATAAACATGTATACTGTACAACAAAATATGGAGAATTTAATTAAAGAAAAGAAAAAATTAGATCCTACAGATCCACAAAAAAATTTTGAAATATTTGATAAGACTATTTCAGCACATGAGATCAAATTGACTACAAGTAACAATAACGAAATTATAGCATATATACCAAAAGAAACAATAAATTACAATATCCCAGTATTATCTTCTAATCCTGATATTAAAATTAATAAAATTGGTACTAATGAACCATACAGTCCTCAGCCACTATTTGTGGATGTTTTGGATGAAACCTGGGAAATGTTTGTGGCAGAAGTTTCAGTTACATCTTCCACAAAGTCGGATTATTTGATGAGTGTTTACAGATGGTATATATCAGATGAAATCGAATATAATACTAATCCTGGAGATGACATGAAAAGATACTTTGCAATTAAAGAGTGGAATGAAGCTAAAAAACAATTGCCATATGCTGAATCTGAAGGCTTATCTTTCATACCAAATATAAAAGATAATTATAACAGGTTAAGTTCATATGAATTAAAAACTAATTTAGAGTTAAGTGATAAAGAGATAATAGATAGATTTGGTAATAGGTATATCAGATATGGAATTACTCCATACTCTATTGCTGGAAGAATTGGAGAAGAGAAAATTAGTAATTATGTTTATGTGACGAAACCAATAATTGTTGAATCTGCAACATTTGATATGGATAAAACAATAGAGATTACATTTAACCAAGAAGTAAGGTCTCCAGATAAATTTAAAATAACGTTAGACAGTTCTTTTGGTGGTTCTAATAATATTTTGACAGCAGAGGTTTCTTCTGCCGATAAAAAGAAATTAATTATTACTTTAAATAATAACCCTATTAACATAACATTACCTATTGGTGGTAATTCTTTAGGAGAGGGAGCTGTACAATCAATATCATTTGGTGAGATTTCAATATATAATGGTGAAGATGGAGAGTTCGAAATAACTAATAAATAGAAAGAGGACAAAAATGCAAAAAAATACTTTAAAAATTGGTGAAATATTACTTTATTCTGGTAAAATAAGCAAATCACAATTAATGGAAGCTCTAGAAGAGCAAAAAAGTACCAATAAAAAACTTGGTGAGATTTTATTAGATAAAGGATGGGTAGATGCTGATGATATATTACAAGTTTTAGAGATGCAGCTAGGATTTCCCAAAATAGATTTAGCAAAATATCCAATAAACAGTGATATCAGTAAACTTTTACCTGAATCGGTAATGAGAAAACATAAGGTCCTGCCTATAGACATTAGGGATAACAAAATTGTTCTGGCTATGGAAGATCCGCTTAATTTTTATGCAATTGATGATGTTAGAATGTATACCAAGATGGATGTAGAACCTGTTTTAGCCACAGGTAATGAAATTGAAGAATTAATAAATAAATTATATTCGAGTCTTATATCCCAAAAAGTATTAGACGGTTTTAATAATGATAATCAGCTTGATTTTAAGGAAGAAGAGAGCATAGATAAAGAACAAGCAGAAGTTGCATCTGCTCCAATTGTTAGGCTCATAAATACTATAATTGAACAAGCTATCAGACAAAATGCTTCTGACATTCATATTGAACCAAATTCAGATGACATTAGAGTTAGATTAAGAATTGACGGAGATTTACATGAGATTATGAAATTGCCTAAGACTAGTTTATCTGCACTAATAACTAGAATCAAAATCATCGGGCGGATGAATATAGCTGAAAAAAGAATTCCTCAAGATGGCCGTGTAGAAACTAAAGTTAACAATAAAGAGATTGACATGAGAATATCGACTTTGCCAACAATTTATGGAGAAAAAATTGTAATTAGAATTTTAGATAAATCAAGTTTTAATTTCACTAAAGAGGGTTTGGGATTAAGTGAACACAATTTAAAATTATTTGATGACATTCTAAGACAACCCTATGGAATGCTTCTAGTTACAGGGCCAACAGGAAGTGGAAAAACGACTACTTTATATACAGTGTTGCGCGAATTAAACCAAGTAGAAAAGAATATAATTACTGTAGAGGATCCAGTAGAGTATAAGCTAAATGGCATTAATCAAGTTCAAGTTAATGTTAAGTCAGGCCTCACATTTGCATCGGGATTAAGATCAATATTAAGACAGGACCCAGATATAATTATGGTTGGAGAAATTAGAGATAGTGAAACTGCAGAGATAGCAGTTAGAGCAGCAATAACTGGCCATTTAGTTCTTTCGACTCTTCATACAAATGATAGTCCATCTACAATAGCAAGGCTGATTGACATGGGCGTTGAACCATATATAGTATCATCAGCAGTTGTTGGGATAGTATCACAAAGATTAGTAAAAATATTATGTCCAATATGTAAAGAAAGCTACATTGCTAGTGAAACACAAAAAACTATGCTTAATTTAAACCTGGACAAAGAAGTTATACTTTATAAAGCAGTAGGATGCAACTCATGTAATAAAGGCTACAAAGGGAGAGCTGCTGTACATGAAATAATGCCCATTAATGAAGAAATTAGAAGGCTTGTTGATTCAAATGCAACAACAGATTTAATAAGAGAAAAATCAATTGCAAATGGTATGACTACATTGTTAGAATCGGCTGTAGATATTGCATTAAAAGGTCAAACTAGTTATGAGGAAGTACTTAAAGTAGGATTTACTTTAGGATAGAGGTGATTTTAATTTGAATATAGAAGAGATTGTTCTTGAAGGAATACGCAGAAAAGCATCGGATATTCATATAACGGCTGGAGTGACACCGATTTTCAGAATTGATGGTGAATTAGTAAGTTACGGTGATACTATTTTATATCCTGAAGACACAGAATATTTGGTAAAACAGACAATGAATGAAAATCAGTTAAAACATTTTTTAGATGAAGGTGAGTTTGATTTTTCTTATTCCATGCAAAGTGTAAGCAGATTTAGAGTTAATGCATATAAGCAAAGAGGCAGTTTTGGGATGGCTCTTAGAATTATCCCATATAATATACCATCCATGGATTCATTGGGCCTACCAAATGTCATAAGTGAATTGACAGAATTACCCAGAGGACTTATACTTGTTACAGGACCAACTGGAAGTGGAAAGTCAACTACCTTGGCAACAATGGTAGACAAAATTAATAAGAGCAGAAAATGTCACATTATAACTTTGGAAGACCCAATAGAATATTTACACAAGCACAACAAATCGATAGTTAATCAAAGGGAAATCGGGTCGGACACAAAAAGCTTTGCCAATGCACTAAGAGGAGCATTGAGAGAAGATCCTGATGTAATACTTGTTGGAGAGATGAGAGATTTAGACACAATTTCAATTGCAATAACAGCGGCTGAAACGGGACATCTTGTTTTGTCAACATTGCATACAATTGGTGCACCACAAACTATTGATAGAATTATAGATGTGTTTCCGCCTTATCAGCAGCAACAGGTAAGAGTACAGCTAGCTTCTGTGCTTCAAGCTATTATTACTCAGCAATTGTTGCCTAGAGCAGATGGCAATGGTAGGGTTGCAGCGTTTGAAGTGATGGTTGCAACACCCGCTATTAGAAATCTGATTCGTGAATCAAAAATACATCAAATTGAAACAGCTATGTTGACAGGATCCAAAAATAAGATGCAGACAATGGATAATTCTTTAATTCAATTATATAAAGCCGGAAAGATTTCAAAGGACTCAGCTATTTCCAGAGCTATTTCGCAAGAGGAAATTAAAAAATATTTATAAAGGTGATCTATAATGAAATACAACTATACTGCGATAACTAAAAATGGATTTAAAGTAAGTGGTTCAGTTGAGTCGAATAGTGAAAATGATGTTTTAAGAATGATAAAAAATAATGGCTACTTGCCTGTCTCGATTGACAGAGATGTTGAAGCTGAAGCAGGTATCGAAATATTTGCCAAAAAAGTAAAAAAGAAAGATCTGTCAAGCACTTTTGAAAATGTCCCATAAATATTAAATTATTAGCACTAATTTTAGTAGAATTAGTGCTAAACTTATTTGATTTTGTTAGACAATTAAAATCTTGATTGCATGAACCCGTATATACACTAAAACAGGCTTT
>JAHDQA010000123.1 GCA_018434075.1 Tissierellaceae bacterium | reverse complement strand
TCCTATAATATGACATTCAATACCGTCTTGATACCATACTAGATAAGCCATATCATCAATTTGCCACATATATGCTTGAGAGCCTTTAAAAGTAATTTCTTCTATTTCAATTCCTTCTGTATCATAGTATGATTTGTTTTCGCCAGATGAATCAAATAATTTTATATCAAACTCTTGATTATAATCTGCTGAGTAATTATAAATTAGCATATTACGACCCTCATGAATATCCACCAACTTAAATCCAGTTGGAATATATTTAATTTTAAATGATGTCAGTTTAACTAAAATATCATCTTCACCTATATTTTTAGGTGTGAATATACTAAATTTTTCAAACACTTCAATTACCCAATCAAATACTTTTTCACGTGCTTCCGCATTAACTGCTAAAACAGCGGAGAAACTTAGAATACATACCAATATAAAAACAGCAACCCTTTTAGCTATTAACATAAGTATGTTATTAGGATTTTGCTTAATCTTGACATCTTTTAACTTTCGTCTGAAAGCCTTAGAATAATTAGGTTTGTGTAATATTCCAATATTATTATAGTCTTTTGTATCTTCGATAAGTGCAATTTTACAAGCTCTTTCCATAGACTTGTCATCAATCCATGAGTTATTAATTCCCATTAAATCAGATAACATTTTTTGTATATAACGTAATTTCCCTATAGAATTTTCTATCTCTAGTAGCCTATCTATTTCGGAGGGAGTATTATTGAAACAATATCGAAAGAAGAGAATACTACGATACTCTGATGGTAATAAGCCTATTTTTATAGCTAATTGTTCAACTTCCTCGTCAGATAATGATTGATATATAATGCTATTCATGTTTAATTTAATCATTCTTTCCAATTCATCTTGCAAAGATAATTGAAATACTTCTTTCAAAATATTATTAGCCATTTTGGGCACTCTTATCACCTTCTTCATAATATGATCGCAATTTCTTTAAAATACGTTGACTACGTTTCTTTGCAGCTTCTTCAGTAATTCCTAAAAGCTCTGAAATATCTTTAAATCTCATTTCATTGACAAAGCGCAGATGAACAAAAAATTTTTCATCATCTGAAAGTTTATTAATACAGGAAAGTAATTGTTCTTTATTTACTGTTTCTACATATTCTTCTTCAATATTATAATCTACTTCGCTATGGTCAAAATAGTCTAAATCCTCTACATGTATAATTTTCTTACGTTTTCTTATAATATTCATTGTTTCATTCTTCAATATTACAACGCAGTAGGGTTCTATTTGGGGACATGGTAAAGTAGATATTTTTTCTATATTCTCTATAATCTTTAAAAATGTTTGTGATACAGCTTCTTCTGTATCAAATTTATTCTTTAATATATTAAAAGAAATATTATACATTTTGACATTCATTTTCGAAAAGAACTTATTAATAAAATCTACTTCGTCATCTGTCATTACACCAAATAGTAAAATTATCAATTTTTCACCCCCATAAACTTTAAATAATCTATGAATTATCTCTTATATTTATTTAAATAGGAACAACTTTATTTGCTACCAAAGTACTGAATTATATTAGATTTTAAGGTGTCATTTATCTTATACCCATATGTCATCTATAAAACTCCCTTAAAAACAGGGTCAAAAAGAGGTGTTTTTTCACTCATTTTTGACCCTAAAACCACCCTCCACCTACTACATGTTGTGTCTGAACCCTACTTTTTCACCTCCGAGGTACTAGATGTCATCAGAATTATACTCTCAACGTGGCTCGTCCTCTTGATAGGTGCATTTTTGTAAGTCTGCATTTTGCTCATTTTTAGAAATTTGTTTATGTCCATTAATTTTGCTAGTTAAGCCTGTCTTAAATATGAATGTCAACGTATAAGGATCTATACTTCCATC
>JAHDQA010000130.1 GCA_018434075.1 Tissierellaceae bacterium | reverse complement strand
TGAATTAACTTTATTTATCGCAAAGTATATTCCTCTCAAGCAATTGGCTTTTGATGATTCTCACAGCCCCAAATATCAAAAAATTAAAATTGACAAGCTTCCAATTATCAAAAAGTTCATTAAACAGGATTACAGTTTTCTACTTGAATACTATCTTTGGAAGTATGGAAAGCCTTTAAAACCAGTCCAGCGTCGAACGGTAAAACAATTCCTGAAGATACTGTCTGCCCTTTATGTGGTGCTCCTCATCAATACATTTATGACAACAATGGCGGAAATGGCCAATACCTTTGCAAAGTCTGCGGTCAAACATTTATTACAGGGGAACAAGTTACTTCACCCTTGGTTCTTGTATGCCCATATTGTGGACATACCTTAGTTGCTGTTAAAGACCGTAAACACTTTGTTGTTCATAAATGTGTCAATAAAAATTGTTCTTATTACAAGAGCAATTTAAAGCTACTTCCTAATGATTTAGAGCCTAGTGAGAAGCATAAATACAAGCTCCATTATATCTATCGTGAATTTACGCTAGATTTCTTTTCTATGGATTTAAACAACCTTCCTTCTTGGGCTACAAGCTTTAAGTTTAGAAAGAACAATGCTCATATTATGGGGCTTTGTCTTACTTATCATGTTAATCTTGGTTTATCTCTTCGAAAAACTGCTGAAGCTATGCGTGAAATACACAATATCAATATTTCTCATACCATGGTAGCTAGTTACGCTAGAACCGCTTCAGTACTTATCAAGCCTTTTGTTGATACCTTTGATTACAAGCCTTCAAACAACTTGGCTGCTGATGAAACCTATATTAAAGTCAAAGGCCTTAAGGGATACATTTGGCTCATTATGGATACTGTTTCTCGCTCTATTCTTGGTTATCAAGTTTCTAAAAGTCGTGATGTTGGTTCTTGCATCCTTACCATGAGAATGGCTTTTGATAAGTTCAAAGAATTCCCAGGTAAAGCATTAAAATTTATCGCTGATGGTTACAGTGCCTATCCTTTAGCTGCTCAACAATTTAAAATTGAAAAAGGCTGGGATTTTGATATTACTCAAGTAATTGGTCTAACTAATGATGATGCTGTGTCCAAGAATATCGCCCTTTTAAACAGAAAATTGAGCGTCTAAACTGTACCTTCAAAACTTCTTACCGTGTTACTTGCGGTTATGGCACCGATGATGGTGCTTATTATGGCGTGAATCTTTGGGTTGCTTATTACAACTTTCCTCGCCCCCATGAGCTTTATGGGAGAAAGCGTCCATTGAACGAAGTTGATTTGCTTAAGGATGCTGGTAATATGCATGGTAAATGGCAGATTTTAATTTTTCTTGGTCAGCAAGTCATTCTTAATATGCAAGAAAACAAATCGTCTTAGACACTGTCTGTTCTTAGATTTTAGAGCCAGAGGTACCCAGCCATCCCTTTAGGGGCTTGCCCTTGATGGTAGGACTAAACAATGCTAAAATGCTGTAAAGACGGAGCGAAGAATTGTCTGTTCTTGAGTTTCTTCGCCGTCGGTGTCAATACCGCAGCATTGTTTTGTAATGCAGTCAAGGGTGGCGACGACTAACATAAAAGTATATTTTTGCGATTTTTTAGGTTCATTTGAGTCTAATTTTTTTACTCTGTTTTTTCATAAGCTACTTTACACTATCAATAACTATATATCAATTCATTATAAATTACAAATTTGTTTTTAACAAAGTTCTCTTTAATAAAGATATGCCCTGCTTAAAGAAAGCAGGGCATATTGCTTCCAAGAATATTACGGCCTATACTGTACAAGTATATCCCTTATTTTTGTATCATATTGTGCTTGAGGAGAAACACTAATGGCGGCTCCACCCGGAATACTTACGCTAAAGCCCCAAAGATACCCGCCAGTTTGATGTGCATACGTATTAAAGAGATTGAAATTTGCACTGCTTGATGGGTAAGTAACAGAACCATCATAACTCATGTAACCTCTAAACTCGCTGTAAAGATAGCCTGTCGCAAAAGTACCTACAACCATTTGTACTGGCCAATAATCATTCGGCAAATTTGCTTCAACAGCATAACCGCCCGGTCCATAGTGATCCCAGCCATTGCTATACCGTTCATCCCAATACTCGTAATCCGTTAATAAACTGGTTGTGGCACCACCTGCCCCCATATATATTTGATATTTCTTTTCGCGGTATTTTGTTACTGAATAGAAAGTGCTGCTATTTGTAGCTGTATTAGAGTCTTTAGAAATTCCAAAAACATCTTTTGCTCGATAGCTTGGCGGTGAAGTCCATTCATATCGGGCATAAAAATAATAATTCCCTCCACCTTGGTGAGTTGCACCCATTGTTAATTTTAACAGTCCATAAGTGGTAGTATTTTCTGCATAAGGCTGGATACCACCTTCAACTGCAATATGAGGTAATTCACTTGAAACGGGCATCGCATTAAATTCTTCTTCCGTTATTTCAATAAGGCTACTTCCAACGTTTGAATTATCAGTTGTAGAAAATGCAAGCATATTGGGAACTTCCTTATAATATGAATCTGTTGCGGTATACGAAACAGCATCAGCGTATTTAGTTACTATTTCATTTTCGCTTAAATCATTGATAAATTGATCGGAGAATCCCATTATCTGCATTTTTGCTATGCCACGCTCAAGATCAGTCATACCAATGAAATCATTTTCTACAAAAGGAGTCAAGGTTTCGGATTCTGCAAAGCCTGTCATAGTAAAAATGCTACTAATTAGAATACAGGCAATTAATAAATAACTCAAATTTCTTTTCATTTTTCACACGCTCCCTTATAATTTTTTTATCTCTGGGTGTTAATGAGTAATAATAATTTAGTCCATTGGAATCCTTATCCCTTCTATATAAATTTTTATACCAACATCTGAAGATGTTAATATATGATTTTGCTTTATACTATATATAACGGTTGAGCCTTCGATTTTTATCAAATATTTTAGAAATATTTTCAGAAATCGACAAGTTTTTAATAAACCGTTATGGGTTGTGTCAT
Organism: Tissierellaceae bacterium; assembly: GCA_018434075.1. Lineage (GTDB taxonomy): Bacteria > Bacillota > Clostridia > Tissierellales > Tissierellaceae > Soehngenia. The sequence continues at coordinate 17,087 of JAHDQA010000130.1, read as the reverse complement.
AGAAGTGTTTGATTCCACCCTTCCAGCATGCTTTGTCGTATGTGTACCTTCCACCTTGTAACGCCCCGAAGAAACATTTACATTTACCTTTGGAAAATCACAGTAATCCGTATTGTAATCAGTAACAGTATTACTCCACACATAAGACCATACATTTGTCGAAATCTCTTTGTATATTGTGAGTGTTACTGATATTTCACTTACACTGCTATATGCTTCTGTGGTACCCCATACTGTTACATAACCACTTGCGGGGGCAATGCTGCTTCTTCCTTTATTCAAGTATACGCCTTGTGGTTGTACTATAAAGCTAATTGCTGTTCCCTGCTGCGGTTCGGGTACTAAACCCTCCCCATTTACAATCATTACTGATTGCAGGGACAGTACCAATACCATGATTAATGTTAGTGCTTTGATTTTCTTTTTCATTTTGTTACGCTCCTTTTCATGTCAGGTAGTGTCAATAAGACACTCCTTTTTTTTATTTAAAACCTTATATTATCAAGGTTTACAAAGTTTTTATTAAAAAAACAATGACACCCTTTTTCTGTTATAATTTGAGTTGCATTTACCACGAAATATACTTCTCTTAAGAAATGGCTTTTGATGATTTACATTTGCCTTCTTAGATTTCAGATTCAGCTGTAATACAGCAAACCTTTAGTATATGACAAATACAATGCTACAATGTTGTGAAGAAGATTAAATTTACCTGTTCTTGAGTTTCTTATCCATCGATAAATAATACGTAGATTTGTTTTGACAGACGTAAAGGCTTATGATATTCCAAGTTTAAATATATATTGCAATTTTCTTGATTATTTTTTTACTTCGTATTTTCATAGGCTACTCTACACTCTTTTCTTTATCTTTTGGTTTTTTTATTTATAATATAGTAAGTTATTGGTAAAGTAAACATGATTCAAATCTGGGTTCAAATTAATTCTAAGATTTTTTAATTTATATATCTGTAAAATTTTTTAGATGCGATGTCATAAATCTTATTCTTTTAATTCCATTAATATCATTTAATATTGTTATCTAGTTGGAATAATTCCATAATATTACTATTAAATAGTATTCCATTTTGGTGCTTGTATATTATGGAATAATAGATATTTCATCGTAATTATAATGCAATATCTATTATTTGGAAACCATCTACAACTAGAATACAATTTTAATTCCCAATTAGCATAAAATTATTAATATGTCCTATTCCATATTCCTCAACAAAAATAGTTTTCTTCTTGCCTGTAACTAAATCATAATAATAAATACCTCTATTTTCATAATTTTCATCCGATCCCAAATAATATATTCCATTATTACTTCGATCAAGTTGAACTTCACTAATATTTTTTGAATCAGGTATTTTTATTTCCTCAAACTCTTCTGTATCCAAATTTATTCTGTTTATCCTCATGCTGTTGTTGTTGCTACTATCTCCGTCCCGATAAATCAATAAATATTTGTCTGTTGCTGATATTGAAAGTATCTTCTCTTTTTCAAAGAAAAACATTTCCTCCTTTGCCGAAAAATCATTCTTATATCTAGTTATGGTATTATCCGGATAATAATATCTGTCTACCTCTTTTTTAGACTGTTTCTCAGCATTTTCATATCCTTGTGCTTGAGAATATGTCGAAGTATAAAATTCATTTTCGTTTTCGATATTTAAGCAAATTGACCACACATCTGTATCGTCATCTTCTAGATCATTATAAAAAATTGTTCCTGTTTTCTTATTATATTCTACAAGCCTTAATGCCCTGGTACCATTTTTAACTGCAACTAAAAGAATATTGTCTCTTCTGGGAAGAATATAATTTATAGCAAATAAACCATCCGTTAATTGTTTTTTCTCATTAGTTTCAAGGTCGATTAAAAACAATTCATCTCCGTCTCCAGTTTTTTCATTCTTTGCTGAATAATAAATTTTATTATCATTTTTACTATACACCCCTAATGGATATTGTGATGTATATGCTACTGAATTGATTTTTTCTAAATTATCATTTTCTATATCATATACCATAATGTTCGTTGTCATACCAGATTGAGGTCCCTTATTATCATTATAGGTAGTATAGGATATAGATAAATAATCTTTAGGTTCTTCATGGTTATTACTTGTGGTATTATTTTTCATATTTGTACATGCACTTAATAGGAAAATACTAATCATAATTAATAATAATGTTTTTTTCAATTTTTTAAATCATTCCTTTCGCTTAGCTCAAGTCACAAAATTGAATGAACCGCACTTGCTTCTAGCAATTTTTTATTATTCAATAGCCATAGGTATAGCGGTAAACTAGCAATCATTCGGAGGGGAGTAGGCTACTCTATTTCTAGAATAACCGCATTTTTATATGTGTAGATTGCCTCTCCAAGCATAAATAAGTGTGACTAAGAAGTTTTTTAATTGTTATAGAGATCTAGATATCTTCTTGTTTTTCAATTAATATTTTTTTGAAGTCATCATTTGATGGCTTGTTTGTTATGCTCTTTTAGAACTTCTTAGTTTTTTGGTGCTATGATACTATTTCAGACTTACCACTGCTATCAATGCTATGATTATAGAATTAACTTAACTTATATTTATAGAACTATAATTGACTAGCTAGCCTTATAAAAGTATCTTCCCTTAAATGACAATGTACTAGAATAAGTTAATCCGAGATACTCAACTCCAGTTTTCCATATATCTAAAATTGCATCTGGTAACTGTCCATTATCTCTCTTGAAAAAAACATGGGTATAATTCGTATCGGATAGATCTTCATTCAATCTTCTAGTATTTATTTCTTGACCATGCTTTGGATTATCATAGTCTCCCCTTGTCGCACAATCTCCCTTTTTAAGAGTATTACTATTTTCTCCTATAGTGTCATCAAATAGAGTAAATCTACCTGTACCTATCCACATTATTGTATTGATTAACAATAAGTTCGTTGTTACTATTACCCCATACATAAGTTCCTATAGGACTAGTTGTTCCTCTAGGTAAAGAACTATAACTCTGAATTGCAAATGGATATATGATCTTATCTACAAACCCTTCGCCATCATAGATAACTCTCATCCTACTTCAGGGAATATTATTTCTCGTATTATAGGTATATTGGACACTGATTCTTTTATTTCTTTTATCATTTTCATTTCTTGATAATATTGATTTATCTCATTCTCTGACATTAATGATAAATCTAATGGTTCATAAGGAACCTGAATGTTTTGACTACTTAGTTTTTTACCAGGTTCTATTATTACTACCTCTAAATTGTCACCAAACTCAATTAAAGTATTAGGATTCATTACTCCTGGTATTTTCACTTCCCCTATTTCGTTGGCTATTACCGTATTTGGTAATAACGAGGTTAAGATTAATATCAATACCAAAATCTTTTTCATATGATTTCCTCCTTGTTTACTTCAACACCTTTAGCTACCACATTTGTTAAAATTTCTGCAAATACCAAAATGCTTATTTTTAAAATATTATTATAATTTAAAAGAAAGCCACACGTTTTTTAATTTATTAAACTTCTTCTGTACTTTTTCATATAATTAATATAGTTTAACGTATATAAAATCAAAAATGATTATTTCTAGTCCTTATTAAAAATTATAATGTTTTAGCACTGTTTAGTTAAAAATCATGAAATGAACTCTATAATATAATAATTTTCAATCAGATTAATTTTTAATATCAATTATCGATGTATCAAAATCATATGACAAGCTGTCTGATTTAACCCAGAGCTCAGATTCCTGCATTGGTATAGACATTTTTACCCAGTCTTCCTTGCGTTCCAATATATAGCCTGTTCCATATTGTATTCCTTTTTCATTGCCATCAATCCCATCATAACTCATTGCCCCATTAACAATAGCTTGATTAGCATTATCTTTAAAAAGCGATTCATCATAACTTAGTTTGCTTTTATCAATTGTACCACGGATTACTGGAATGTCACCGGATGCCTGAGCAACTCTGCATTCATTATCAACTTCTTCAATTACGATTACCATGTCATTTTTATTTAAAGTATATTCTTCATTTTCTAAACTTTGATAAACTGGATTGTTATCAGAATCCACAGTAATCACATATGGATCTTTTAAAACAACATCTTCAGTAATTATAGCTATTTTACCTGTATATTCAGCGAATTGATCTTCAGGCCCTTGTTGTGGCTCAGTAGGACTTTTGTCAGTACAGCCAACAACTAGAATAGCTATTAAAGCTATCATTACAATACACAATACATGTTTTTTCACAGTATCACATCCTCATATTTTATAAAATTTTTTTATAATTGAAATGTTCTATCACTGCCTTGTGGTATTCATTGATACTTTTATTACAAACATACCCCGCAATTAAAAAAACAATCGTAAAAATCAATCGTTATGTAATATTGATTGCACAAAAGGGCTAATAAAGTCTTATTCTTTTTGAGAATTATTTGGTATAATTAAATATATACATTATTAACACTAATAATTAGGCTAAGTGGAGGAGCGAAATGGAGTATAATTTTGAATACTATAAAAAAGCGGCTGATTACATATTAAAAATAGTTGGACATGATGTCGAGATCGGTCTGATATTAGGTTCGTCAATAGGCAGTGTAAAAGAAATAATCGATGTCGAAAAGATTATAGATTACAAAGATATCCCAAACTTTCTCATTTCTACCGCAGAAGGCCATGAGGGAAAGCTCATAATTGGAGAAGTTAAAGGTAAAAAAGTTGTGGCCATGAGCGGGAGATTTCACTATTATGAAGGGTATACATTTGAACAGCTTTCAATACCAATAAGAGTATTTAAACTTTTAGGTGTAAAGAAAGTCATTTTGACAAATGCTGCTGGAGCTATAAATAAAAGCTATAAGCCAGGAGATATCGTCCTTATAAAAGACCATATAAAATTAACTGGCTCAAGTCCTTTAAGAGGAAAAAACATCGAAGAGTTTGGTCCTAGATTTTTCGATGTGACAGATATGTATACAGAAAGATTAAGAAAATTGGCAAAGACAATAGCAAAAAAAGAAAGCATAGATGTAAAAGAAGGAGTTTATTTCTTCGCCACAGGGCCACAGTTTGAAACTAAAGCAGAGATCAAAGCCATGGGAATACTTGGAGCAGACTTGGTTGGGATGTCAACTGTAACAGAAGCTTTAACAGCTGCTCATACAAACATAGAGGTACTAGCCATGTCTTTAGTCACTAACATGGCTGCGGGAATAGTAGACAAGAAAATTACTACAGAAGAAGTTGAAGAGATAGGAAAATTATCAAGAGATAAACTAAAGAAATTTATTTCCTCGATTATCGAGGCTATGTAGGAGGCTGTTATGCAAAGATTTGATGAAGGGTTAGCATTTTTATTAAGGTATGAAAACATCGCATGGTATGAAAATGGAGTTGTGAGGATACTAGACAGAAGAATCTATCCAAATGAGATATCGTTTGTAGAATGTAAAAGTCATCAAGAAGTTGCTAAAGCAATAAAGGATATGGTAACACAAAGTGCAGGCCCTTATACTGCCTGCGGCATGGGAATGGCTTTGGCAGCCTATGAAGCTAGAAATTTTGGAAAAGCTGAATTTATCAACTATTTAAATGAAGCTGCGAAAACTCTTTACACAGCAAGACCAACTACCACAAAGAGAATGAAACTCATCACAGATGGATGTATTGAGGCAGCAGTAGATGCGTTAGAAAAAGGAGAAAGAGTTGACGAAAAGATTTTTCTTCACACAATCGAGCATAATAACACGAGGTATAGAAGAATTAACGATGTAGCAAAATATTTAACAGATATGTTCCCTAAAAAAGGCACTATAATGACACAATGTTTTGGTGAAACTATCGTGGGTATGATGTTAAAAGAGGCTAAAGAGAAAAATCTAGACATAAAAGTGATTTGTCCTGAAACAAGGCCATATTTCCAAGGCTCACGACTTACAGCTAGCGTATGCTATGACCAAGGTTTTGACGTCACAGTAATTACAGACAATATGCCTGCATACGTGATGGAGGAAAAGAAAGTCGATTTATTTACTTCGGCAGCCGATGCTATTTGTATGGATGGGTATGTAGTCAATAAAGTTGGTACTTATCAAATTGCAATAGTAGCAAAATATTTGAAAATTCCATATTTTGTAACAGGGATACCTGACATTGGGCATGAAAGTATTTCTACTGTGACGATAGAAAAAAGAGATGGGGATTTTGTGCTTCAGGCTATGGGAGTGAAGACTGCTAAAGAAGGAGTTAAAGGGTATTATCCATCTTTTGACATAACGCCACCACACTTGGTAAGTGGTGTTGTCACAGACAGAGGTATCTTTTCACCATATGATTTAAAAAGATATTTTAGGGGGGATGAAAAAATAGAAATGATTTTATAAAAGGTATAGACAATCAATTGTTTTAAGTGTATATTATATATAACAGTAGGAAAAGGTTTTCCGAATAAATGGAGGTGTGTTTAATGGCTTTAGAGTACGCAAATAGAATGAACTATGTTAAAGCATCAGAAATTAGAGAGTTACTTAAATTGACAGAGCAACCAGGAATTATTTCTTTTGGTGGCGGATTTCCTGCACCAGAGCTATTCCCAGTAAATGAAATGATTGAGATTAGCAAAAAGGTAATGGAAAAGAATGGAGCGCAAGCACTTCAATATGGGCCAACTGAAGGGTACAGACCTCTAAGAGAAGCAATCGCAAAGAGAATGAAAAAAGTACAAGTAGACGCAGTAGTAGAAGATATTTTAGTTACGAGTGGATCACAACAAGGACTAGATTTTGCTGCAAAAGTATTTATTGATCCAGGTGATTATATAATAATCGAAAAGCCAAGCTACTTAGGAGCTATTAATGCTTTTAGAGCTTACGAACCAAATTTCATTGACATCGAATTAGAAGACGATGGCATGAATATGGAACAATTAGAAAAAGCATTAAAAGAAAACAAAAAAGTTAAATTTATATATGTAATACCAGATTTTCAAAATCCTTCAGGTAAAACTTGGTCTATCGAGAAGAGAAAAAAACTTGTTGAATTAGCAAACAAATACGACATAGCTGTAGTAGAAGACAATCCATATGGAGAATTAAGATATGAAGGAGAATTATTCCCTGCAATTAAACACTTCGATACTGAAGGCAGAGTGATTTTCTTAGGAACATTTTCAAAGATATTCTGTCCAGGATTGAGACTAGGTTGGATCGATGCTCATCCAGATGTACTTAGAAAATTCGTATTGTTAAAACAAGGTGCTGATTTACAATCAAGCACAATATCTCAAATAGAAGTAGCTACATTCTTAAGTGAATATGATATTGATGCACATATTGAAAAAATAAAAGTAGTTTACAAGAGAAGAAGAGATCTAATGGTAGGGATTATGAAAGAAAAATTCCCTAAAGAAGTTAAATACACTATACCAGAAGGTGGATTGTTCACTTGGGTGACATTGCCTGAGCATATAAACACTAGAGATTTAGCTGTAAAAGCATTGGAAAAACAAGTTGCATTTGTACCAGGCGGTTCATTCTATGCACATCCTGGTCATGAAAATGATATGAGATTAAACTATTCTGCAATGCCAGATGATTTGATAATTGAAGGAATGGATAGATTAGCAGATGTAATTAATGAAGCATTGAAATAACAAAGTTCAGAGGATTTCCTCTGAACTTTTACTTTGTTTTGTTAGATTCAAGTATATATATTTTAGCTTTGTAAACTTTCAAAATTAATACATTCATCGAATAAATCAATGATTTCTTGTGATTCTGTATGGGATACACAAATAACAGTCTTGCCAAGATTCAATATTTCTTTAGTTATCTTAAAAGCAAGATCTTCATTTAGTCCAGAAGTATGTTCATCTAATAGAATGATGTCTTTAGGATCTATAAGACATCTAGCTATCCCAATTCTTACAGCTTCTCCACCAGAAATTTTACGTTCTTTACTCAATATATCTTCTAAAGATAAATTTAACTCTAACATTTCAATTAATTTACTAATTTTATTATTTTCGTTAACCTTACCTAATAAAATATTATTTTCTACGGAATTTTCAAAGATATGTATGTCTTGGGAAATATAAGATATAGTAGTATATATAGCTGATTTTTCCATATCTTCTATGTTTTTATTAAATATTAGGACTTTTCCTTTGTCAGGGGTTAATTCACCGGCAATTATTTTCAATAATGTGGACTTACCACTTCCGCTTTTACCTTTTATTAAATAAGTTTTATTTTTCATAAACTTATAACTTACATTATTTAAAACTTTATTATTTCCATAAGAAAATTCTATATTTTTGATTTCAACAGCCACCTCAGAAGAATCAAAAATAGGGAATTTAAAATCTTTTTGTGAAAGATCAACTTCAGTTTCTCCAATAAGTTTTTTCTTTGCAACAAGACTCGACGCATAGTTATTATAAAGGGAAATCAATGCAACAACAGGTCCTGCTAAATAATTCATTAATTGTAATAATGTAATGACTTCTCCTATGGATATTATAGACCTGCTTACAAAAATTCCTCCAGTAAATAATATTATTATTTGGCTAATATTGCTTATACCTTCAGAAAAAACATTATTTAATATGTTAAGAAGCTTAAACGACTCTCTTTTGTCTTCGTGCTCTTTAGAAATATTTTCATGAATTGACTTGATCCAGTTTATTCCATTGTATCTTATTAACTCTTTTTTTCCAGTAAGGGTATCCTCGATAAATTTTATATAATTATCAGAAGAACTTACAAAGGTTTCTGATCTATTTTTTAATGCCTTTTGGCTAAATATAGGCACGATAAGAGGTAATGAGGAAGATATAAACGCAATTATAAAAAGCCTTATATCTATACTTATTAAAGATATTGAAGTAAATATAAACACACTTAAAGTATTAACAAAATTAAATTTATTCATCAACTGACCACTATAATAAATATCCAAGTTTTGAGAGTAGTCAACTAAATCAAATTTATCTTTGTTGTTTGTAAATTCGGAAAGGAATTTATTGTTTTTTATTTTATTCATTTCCTTATTAGAAATTTTAAAAGCAAGCTTATAAGAAATCACTGGAAGTATTAATGTAAGTAAACCATAGATGAGCATTATTATAACATTTTTTCTGAAAATATCAAATTGAGAATTAGTGAGATTGTCTATAAGGACTCCAAATAAAATTGCGATTCTTACTAAAACAAACGAATTTATTATGAAGAATAAATATGCAATTAATTTCATTTTATTGACCTCGCTTTCATGTTTTTAGAGAGTCTTCCTTTGAAAGTTTGATGCTTTAATTAATTTACGCTTGCATTTCCATAATTTTAAAATAGTGCTCATTGGTTAATTGCAAAATCTATTGAATTTTTAATTTTGTATTCTGCAACTACATAATTAATAGGCAACGCTATAAAAAACAAATATTAATTACAGTATAATACTTTTCGTGACTAAAATCCATAAATTTGTAAGATTAACTTTTATTGCGCTAAATGCAAGTTAAAATGAAACGCTTTTTATCTCTGTTAAAATGTATTATTTTTCTCCCTTAGAAGAAATTTTTTTGCTTTTTACTATTATCCTACATGCTTTTTTTTAATTCTTCTTCAACTACTTCAATTGCGCTTTTCCATTCAATATTTTTCGTGGATATCCATTTAACCATTCTTGTATCTTTAAAATCTTTTCGTATCATATTTTGCTATTGAACATTCCTTGGGAACAAACCGTTCCAAAAATTCACTCCCGTTGTCTACAGTTGTCGACTTAAACATTGTGCGAAAACGCTTAATTCCAATCTTTTTCTCATATTGATCTAATTGTCGTTGTGCTTTCTTTTGCGTTTGAGAACGTAGCTTAAATAAGGGAAATATCGCCTTTCTGTTAAACAAAATAGAAGTGATTTCCTACTTATTAATATTGTTTAAATAAAACTAAACGGGACTGTTGCGAATTAATGTCAAACAACAGTCCCATAGAGTATCTTGACAAATCTACAGTTTAAATGGAGTCAGGATTCCATCGTCGAGATTAAATATTCTGTCACATTGTCTTGCAACACTCAAATCATGCGTTACTATCACCACAGTTTTTTTGAAATCATCTGCCAATTCTCGCAGATAATTAATGACTATCTTGGAATTATCCTTGTCTAATGAGCCAGTTGGTTCATCGGCCAGTATAATCTTCTGATCGTTAACTATGCTGCGTATAATTGCAACCCGCTGCCGTTCGCCACCCGAAAGATTTTTTACGGTGCTTTTTAGCTTCTCTGAAATCTGCATTTTTTCTGCCATGTTGTTTATAATCTCTCGATACTCTCTGGCACTTTTCTTGTGTTTGCTGTATAGTGTAGGGACAAGAATATTCTGCATGGCAGTATCTTCCTCGATCAAGGCAAAATCCTGTACGATGTATCCGAAATACTGATTTCGAATTCTACAGCGCATAGCATCGTTCATATCGCTTGCCTTTTGCCCGTCTACATATATTTCACCGGAATCAGGCGAAATGACAATCCCTATTAAGTTCAAAAGGGTAGTCTTCCCACTTCCCGAAGGACCGATAATCGCGACCATTTCTCCCTGATGAACATCAAAAGAAACATCCCTGACAGCATGAACTTTGTAGTTATGATCCTTAAAACTCTTGCTGACATTTCGAACAGATAATAATTCCATTAGTAGTCCCTCCTTAGATTACTCAAGTTGTTCATTGTGCCGATTCGTCTGCTGGCATACATAGCGGCGAATAGACACAAACCGACAATAAGGGCAAAGCTCAACGGTAAAAAATACCACAGCATCATATAGTTTACAAATAAAACATATAAGATTCCAATGATCGGAAGAATATTCAACGCAAGAACGAATCCACCAACCCGTTTCTGAATTGTGCGAATTGGCGCTCCGTATAGGTGATGTACCGTGTAATCAACAACATGAGTTTCTATAACGCGAATAATATTGCTAACCAAAAGAACAAGCAAGAGAACTCCCGATAAAACATAGAACAAAATATATAGCCTATGACCTCGAATCGAAGCAGATGTCGATACCTGTTTAAAATCTTCTGTCGAAATCCCTGTATACAGCGTTCCGAACTGTTCATAAAACATTCTTTGTAGCATTTCAATTTCATCATTAGATGGATTTACAAGCACCAGTCTGTCAAACACTTCGTTGCTTAATTCCCACCAAGGAAACATCTTGTCTACTGTCTGAAAGTCCTTCGTACAAAGGATCAGAACATTTGACCACATCATGGGATTATCTGAATCAATAAAATGCATCGGATGAAACAAATTGAATTCCGCACCTACACTATCGATGACTTCCAGCGATTGACCCGAAATCAAAAACTCCTTACCTACATCTTCTCTGTGTGTGTCAGGTACAAAGAGAGCCATATCACCATCATATCTCAATCCTGTCAAATTGCTGTATTGACCAAACAGAATCAATATTTGCTCATACTTAGAATCAACATAGCCATCGTTTCCAACAAAAACAAAACTGCCAGCATTTCCGTTTCTGGATAAGCTACGTTGCAAATAATCCATAATGATATCAGGGTCTTGTTTATGCTCATTAGCAGATGCAACAATTTCTCGGTTCGGCACCATATGTACAGTTTTCTTTTGAAACATAACCACATTCTTATCAATAAAAGACTGAATTGCTGAAGATTCTCTTAGGACAGAGGAAAAGCTCAAAGAAAGAAAGACTATAGCCATTGCAATCATAGTTGCGACAACGGTATAAAATAATGCCCATGACCACTCTTTCCGAAGATCCCTGATTATTTGTTTTACTACCATATCAGTAACGCCCCTCTTTCCCTTTGTTCTTCTGCTTCCAACTGAAAAAACTTATCGTTTGAATCGCACAAACAAATACTACATTGTAAATGCCAGCAAATATGGCGACATTCAAATACGCCGTTCTACGTATTAAATAAAGATGTGTTCGACCAAGGAAATATCCAAGGATTGTCCCTAAAATAGCGATGCAAATAAGACGGATGAGCATCTTAACAAATAGTGATATATAAGTTGCTCCGTACAAATGGTGTACAAGCATGTATCGGTTACTTTCACGATGCATCATAGACACCGCGAATACCGCGCAAAAGACAAGTCCCAGAAAAGCAAACAACATGGATCTCGAAACAAAATCATCGAGAAACATCCTCTTAATGACACCAAATATATTTAATCCGCTGTCTCTGTATGTTTGATATACTATACTCCTGCCAGTTTTCTCAATAATAGCAGTCAAATCACCTAGAGCTTCTTCGTTAGCAACATCCGTAAAAAGCATCCCTTGCATATTGGTAATATCAGAAAGTGGAAAATAAAAAAATTCATCGCCTTGAAAAGTCGGAGCTTTTTTAACGTCAAATTCGCCGACTATTTGATAGTTATACACCCCTGGAAACAGTACATCGCCTTCTATAAAAGAATTTAGGTTTCCATTGTTCTTTGTGACTATAGCAGTTTTGGGTTCGGTCCCATCAAATGGAACATGCAGTGTTTTGTCGAACCAGCCAGCGTAGTCAACAGTAGCAATTCCAGCATTGGAAAAGCCTTTGTAAAAAATAACCGCGTGATTGTCTTCCGCCCACTTAGCTAACTCAACCCCCAATGACCCAATCTCCAAGTCAGATTGCATACCTGGTTCACTCTGATAGTCAAATACGGTAAAACCAGTAAAATCACCCGATGCGGAATCATAGTGCATATTAAAAACTATATAGAAGAATAAAGTTGTTAGCATAGAAACAAATAACAGTGTTGCAAAAGTAAGAATCTCACCTTTTCTTTTTCCCATTATAATCCTCCGTTTTCAATTCTTATGCATCCCACAGTGCTTACATCAGACACTTAGTTTTTATTAGAACATTATTCGGTAACTGGTGGAACATTCACAGGCCAGATGCCAGATCCATGTGGTACCCAATCAAATCCGTATCTAAACTGTGTTTTATAAGAATCATTAGGAATAACGGAGTCTCTATAGGTATAACTTCGGCTCAAGATACGAGCGTTATTTGGGCCATTCCCATAAGCGGTATAAATCCTCCCTGTATCATTCACAACATTTCCAAATAAATCATAACGCCAATATCGGAGATAACCGCGTGCAGCGTGATTTCCGTTTTCAATATATGATGGTTGACACTGAACATATCCTTGGTAGTAAAGCCCCATATCATTATGATAGTTTGTCGCATAGTTCGGCGATGCGTTAGCAAATGCTGTTGTTACTCCAAACAGCATCAGCATAGCCACCAAGCTAGACATGATAGCCGTAAACTTATTTTTTATAAAGCTCTCCTTTCTTCGATGATGTAAGCACTGTGGGGTGCATAAGAAATAAATGTTTTTATCCTTGTAGCACTCTAAGCTCCTTATATTTATCCTCCGAATAAAAAATATAATTATCTGTTTATTTTGTTATTAACATTATAACAGAGAAGCTCTCATGAGTATTTTTTATTTAATCGTGTTTCATTTAATTTTACAACTCGCCTTTTTCTTATTCAAACTTATAAAATATTAAGCTATTTTGGAAGTTTTATTGTGATTGTAGTACCTTTACCGACTTCACTTTCCAATGTAATAGAACCATTGTGATATTCAACAATGTGTTTAACAATCGAAAGCCCTAGGCCAGAGCCTTCAATTTTTTTAGATCTTGACTTGTCTATTCTATAAAATCTTTCAAATATCCTGTCTTGTTCTTCTTGAGGTATCCCTATTCCAGTATCTTTTACAGAAATTAATCCATTATTTTCTTCATTTTTAATTGAAACTAAAACATTTCCATTTTCCACATTGTATTTTATAGCGTTGTCAATGAGATTATACACCAAATCTTCGATCATTCTCTTATTTGCCTTCACATGGGTTATTTCTCCATCAACTTCTAAATTTACTTTGTGAGATGCAGCTTGAGGCTTCAATTTGTGTACAACATCTTTTATGGTCTCATATAGGTCGATTTCTTCATATGTCTTTTCAACTGACTCATCTTCAAGCTTAGAAAGGTTTAAAATTGATTCTATTAGCGTAAGTAACCTCGTACCTTCCTTTTGTATTATACCAGCAAATTTTTTAACTTCTTCTCCTTCAGCCATTCCGTTTGCAATCATTTCAGCATATCCGTTTATTGAAGTCAGAGGAGTTTTAAGCTCATGGGAAACATTTGCAGTAAATTCTCTTCTTACTTTTTCAGCTTCTTTTAAGTTGTTCATGACAATCTCGATTTGTTTCTTTTGTCTATTTATTGTTTCGACAAATGGTTTGATTTCAGGGTAAATTTCCACATCTTCCACTTCTTCTCCCGATAAAATGCTTTCAATGTTATCAGCTGCATTTTTAATAGGAGAAAGTACTATTTTAGATATTTTCGTAGATAGCATGTATAAGACCACAAGTATTAATACTAATATGGCTACCATTGGAGGTAGACTCGCTGTAAAGATTTCACCAAAGGTTAAATCATAATTCTCTATATTTGAAAAATATTCATAAAACAACACATCAAGTACAAGCGTTGTGACCACCAATGTTGCTATTACAATTATTGTAAGGTACTTAAATATTCTCTTTTCCATAACTAACCTCCGAATTTATAGCCCACGCCTCTAACTGTTTGTATACTTTCTCCTGCTTCTCCCAATTTCATACGTAATGTCCTTATATGCACATCGACAGTCCGAGTTTCTCCTTCAAAATCAAAGCCCCAGACTTCATTCATGATTTGATCTCTAGATAAAACAATATTCATGTTTTTCATCAGATAATACAATAAATCAAACTCTTTTAAAGTTAAGTACACTTCTTTATCATTTACCCTTACTTCATGCTTTTCAACATCTAAAGTTAGATTTCCACTATTTAGGACAGAATTTTTATTTATGCCGACATATCTTCTTAAAACTGCTTTCACACGGGATATGAGTTCCATTACACCGAAAGGTTTTTCAATATAATCATCTGCACCCATATCCAATGCCTTTACTTTGTCGTACTCACTTGTCTTTGATGTGAGCATGATTACTGGAATATCTTTTGTGGACACCATAGTTCTAATTTTCTTAAGAATTGTATACCCATCTTCGCCCGGAAGCATTATATCCAATATATATAAATCAGGAGGTTTTTGTTCAAAAACCTCTTTTCCACTTTCAAAGCCAACTACTTCAAAGCCCTCTTTTTTCAGGGCATATGTGACCAATTCTCTTATTCCCTCATCGTCTTCAACTATATAAATTAGATTCAAATAAATCAACTCCAACTAAAATGTTCGCCAGTTATAGCGTAATAAACCCATTCAGCGATGTTTTGCGCATGATCTCCTATTCTTTCGAAATACTTTGCTATCAAAATAAAATCTACTGATTGTTCACTTGAATACTTTTGATCCCTTATATACTCTATAAGTTCATTTTTTACCATATCAAATAATTTATCTACTTTATCATCATAGTAAATTATCTCTACTGCTTTATCCACATCGCGATTTACAAATGCATTTATGGATTCTCTAACCATATAGATAGTCGCTTCAGCCATTTGAGGTATATCAATTAATTCTTTGAAGTATTTTTCATTTGCCATTCGAATGGTCAGTTCAGATATATCAGCAGCTTGATCTCCTATTCTTTCCATATCTGTTATCATTTTTAATGCTGATGATATAAGCCTTAAATCTTTTGCGACGGGCTGCTGTTGAAGGATTAATTTCAAACACAAATCTTCTATTTCTCTTTCTTTGTCATTGACTTCTTTATCTCCATTTGCAACTCTAGTAGCGAGTTCTACATCTTGATTTACAAGTGCAGATACAGCTGCTTCAATCCTACTTTCTATTAAATTTCCCATTTCAATTAGTTCTTCATTTAATCTTTCGAGTTCTTGGTCAAATTTACTCCTCATAATTATCATCCCTTTTTATGATTTATACCACTATTATAATTGAAAAAAACCATACTTACCAAAATTTTTGATAAAAATGATGTAAAATTAATGTAAAAATTGATATTATCTTAATCTTTCTATTCTTTGATAATCTCCTAAGACAAGTTCATCTATTAGCCCACTTTCAACCATATCTTCATAAGTATACATTTCGTTAACATAATAGCCATCTTTATCTGTAGTAATGTAATTTTCTTCTATCCATAAAAACCATTTTTCAAGATCATTTTTTACTATGTTTAAAGTATCGTAGTCTATTTCATTAATTACACTTACTGAATCTACAAAGAAATCATAATAATTATTTAACAAAGACATGATGCTGCCTCGACTATATACAGCTTCTTTTGGAACTTTACTCTTACTAAGTGCATTCTCATAACTGTTCAAAGCAAGTTCAAAGTTTCTTGATGCATATAATAAACGACTAATATTAAATTCATCAATATTGTAAGTATCATCGTTTGTGTATGTTCCAATATCATATACAATTTGAGTTAATGCTGCATAATGACTATACAACTCAAGAGATATATATTCTTCGGTATCTAATTTTTGATTATAATTAGCCCTAAGAAATAAAACCAATATTAGTAAGACTAAAATTATAAGTAGTATTTTTTTCCTCATTTATTCATACCCCCATCTTAGTGTAAAACTATCTCTATTCACTATTGTATGATGATTAACTAAAATTTTTTCGAGATCAAATTTAGTTGATTATAGTAGCACCCACTATGCAGGCTAGTTTTTTCTATTAGCTCAATTTCATGACTGTAATCAACTATTATAAAGTCGGGTACTGTAGCAAAGCTTGAATGTATATTAATTAAATAATAGCTATCAAGGTTAATACAATAACCAATCATTTCTTCATAATATAAAACCTCCTTAGTTTTAGTATAATAGCTCGTTGCAAAACTCTACAACTCGCATATTTACTGCCTTTTTTTATATTGAAATGGCTAGATTCCCCCCATTTTGGGTATATATACAGTGTCAAAATGTGTATAACTCAAAACAAAACAGAAAGGAGAATCTTATG
>JAHDQA010000050.1 GCA_018434075.1 Tissierellaceae bacterium | reverse complement strand
TTGTTCTCTCATGTTTAACTCAATCTTTTTAAATGTCATCACCTCATTTTTGTATTCAGAAGTTTATTATACAATATTTTTATATTTTTGGGACATAATCATAAATGGTATAATGAGACATTATCATAAAAGATTCACTTTGCCAAAAAAGTAAAAAAGAAAGATCTTGCAGTTTTTTGCAGACAATTTTATACTATGTTAGATGCTGGCTTAAATATCGTAAATTCATTGGATATATTATCAGTTCAGACAGAAAATAAAACTCTAAGAAAAGCTATAACTGATGTCGCTGAAGATGTACAAAAAGGGGTTACATTGTCAGAAGCTATGAGAATACACGAAAAAGTATTCCCTTCCATACTCATTAACATGGTTGAAGCTGGTGAAGTCAGTGGTAATTTAGACACAATACTTGAAAGAATGGCTGTACATTTTGAAAAAGAAAACAAGACTGAAAACAAAGTCAGAAGTTCAATGGTATATCCAATAGTTCTCATGGTAGTAAGTATTGCTGTTGTTATATTTATGTTAATATTCATATTGCCAACATTTGTAGGCATGTTTGAAGGAAGCGATACACCTTTGCCTTTACCAACAAGAATACTCATAGGATTGTCAGACTTTCTGAAATCTTATTGGTATATATTCATCGGATTAGTGGCTTTAATAGTATTCGGAATTTCTAGTTACATAAATTCCGAAAGTGGCAGAAGATTTTTTGATAGCATAAAATTAAAATTGCCAATTGTTAAAGGTCCCACTGTAAAGATAGTGACATCAAGGTTTACTAGGACTCTGTCAACGCTTATGTCATCTGGCATTCCGTTATTAAGAAGTATGGAGGTGGTATCAAAAGTAGTAAACAACAAAGTCGTAGAAGAAAAGCTCATCTCAGGTATAGAGGACATACAAAGAGGAGTGCCATTGTCTCGTATGATAAGGGATATAGAAATTTTCCCACCAATGGTAGACTCCATGGTAAAGATCGGAGAGGAATCAGGAGCACTTGATGATATCTTGCTAAAAACAGCTGATTTCTACGATGAAGAGGTAGATGTAGCATTGACTAAACTAACAAGCATGTTAGAACCTTTGATGATTGTATTTATGGCACTAATTATAGGTTTTATCGTCATAGCAATGTATCTACCTATGTTTGAAGTAGTCAATACAATTTAGGCAATACTATTTTAAATTATAAAGGAGGAAGAAAAATGATTAATTACATTCAAAGAAAGAGAAACAAAAAAGGGTTTACACTTATTGAACTAGTAGTTGTAATTGCAATATTGGGGATTTTGGCAGCATTAGCTATCCCTAGATTTACAGGAACTAGAGTCTCAGCAAATACTCAGACAGTTATTTCAAACCTAAGAAGTATAGAATCTGCTGTAGAATTATATGCAGCACAAAATAATGTTGGGACTGCAGCTGTTGATACAAATAAAGCAAGATCTATAATGGGCAATTGGCCAGTAGGCCCTGGAGATGCTGAGTATATTGTTTCAGGTGGAGAGCCAAGGGCCAATTTTTATAGTTTAGAAGTTAAATTAGAGGGAACAAAATTAGTTAAGGCAAATAGTGGTAATTATTACTATTTAGCAGACTAGCTTAAAACACCTATGTTTAAACTCATATACCTATATCTAACACTTACATTAATCCCTATTTTTAATGCTGGGATGGATAATGATATAGTAAACATCCTCCTAATCTTTGGATTAGGAGGAATGGTTTACTATACTTTTAAAAATAAAGAGAGAATAAGTATTGAAAAATATTCGCCACTATATTTTTATATATTTTTTCTTTTATTTGCAGGATTAAGTTTTTTTTGGAGTATATATAAACTTAGGACTATTATAGAATTTTTACAGCTAGTGCTTTATGGTTTGGTTTTATATTTAACAATTAATTTTACAAAAGAAGAAAAAATAAAGACGATTAAAATTGTCACTTTGTTTGGAAGTTTAATTGCACTTCTTGGGATACTTGAGTATGTCTTTATAGAACCACAGCGAATAGTTTCTACTTTTTTCAACCCAAATCCTTTTGGCACATATTTAGTTATGCTTCATTTATTTACACTAGGTTTATTCCTTAAGACTAAGGAGAAAAAGTATGCTACATCATCAGTTATCTTTTTTATAGCACTACTATTAAGTGGGTCAAGAGGAGCATTGATTTCATTAGCAGTTGCACTACCATTTATATTCTTTGACAGCAAAGGTCGATTTAAGAGTGATTTTTTAAAAGTTACATCTATCATTTTAATAGGGTTTATATCTACACGATTTTTAGTATTTATAACTCCATACATACAACAGAATTTAAATATTAATATAGATTTTTTAAATAATTTAATTAGGAAAGATTCTTTGACGGGAACATCATTTATTGGAAGAATTGAATTTTGGAAAGCGGGCTTAAGGGCATTTACTGAAAAACCAATAACGGGTTTTGGTTTGGGTACATTTTTTTCTGCATATTTTGTAGGATATGGAAACAATCAGTGGTATTCAAGATTTGCACATAACCACTATATACAAACTTTAACAGAATTAGGTATAATAGGATTTATTTTATTTTTAATATTTGTAGGTTCTGTTATTTTTACATTTTTTAAGACTCATAAAAAAGAGCATGATGTATATTATATAGGATCTTTTGCTGCAATCATAGCATTTTTTGCTCACATTTTTATAGAATTTAGTTGGAACTTTCCGGCAGTTACTATGACAACGTTTTGGATAATTGGATTGAATTTATCTAGTGATAAATCAAAGTATACTTTAAATATAAAGCCTCTGTTTTCAAGGATAATATCAATCGGTTTATTAATATTAGTTATATTGCATACTGTATCTACAAATGCCTATAAAATAGGATTTAAATTTGAAGATAACGGAGATGATTTAAAAGCTCTAAAAGTTTATAAAACAATAAACACCATATATCCAATTAATCCGAATGGAATGCTTTTTGAAAGCAATATTTATGTTAAAGATTACAACGAGACTTTAGATTTAGAAAAGCTTGATAAGGGGATTGAACTAGCTAAGAAAGCGACAGAACTCGCTCCATTTGATGGTAAACTTCATACACACTTGGCCCAGCTGTATTATTCTAAAGGTGATTATGACAACGGTAAGAAAGAATATGAGCTTGGAAAAAAATATGCTGCATATGTAGTTTCTAGGCATTTTGAATTAGCAAGGTTTTATTTGTCGCAAGGAGAAATTGATAATGCAATAAATACTCTTTTAGAAGCTGCTGAATTAGAAAAATATCAAATAATGGCATTGCCAGAATCTGACAAACACATAGGTGTGGAAGATGCAGTAAACATTCATATTCTTCTTTATGATATTTATATAAAAACTGGAAAAGAAGATCTAGCTAAAAAAGAAGCTGATATAATTTTAAACTATTATAACCAATACGAATTCTTAAAAGACTATATTAATATAGATGCTTTTAAATGATAAGGAGCAATAAATGAGTATTGTAATTTTTCTATTTGGATTAGCTATTGGTTCATTTACAAATGTTTTGATATATAGACTACCCAGGGAAGAAAGCATAGTCTTTCCTGGGTCTCATTGCCCGAATTGTAATCACGAGTTAAAGTGGTATGATAATATACCTCTTATTTCATACTTTTTTTTAAAAGGAAAATGCAGATACTGCAAAGAGAAAATAAGCATTAGATATCCTTTATTAGAGTTTATAAACGGAATTATTTATTTATCTTTTTTTATAACATACGGACTTACTCTTGAGTTTATTTATTTATCTTTGCTTACATCTTTTTTAATTAGTATTACTATAATAGATCTCAAACACCAAATAATACCCGATGGTTTAGTTGTTAGTGTACTGGGATTAAATATATTGTATAAAATCGGTAATTACTTTATGTACGGGATCCCATTTGAATTTTTAGATAGCTTATTTGGACTACTCGCAGGGGCTGGTCTTTTCTTACTCATTTTACTTATATCACGAGGTGGCATGGGAGGAGGAGACGTTACTTTAGTTGGAGCTTTAGGTTTTTCGCTTGGGTTGAAAAACACTGTACTTATGATACTTTTATCTTTTATAATAGGAGCGGTCATTTCTCTAATATTACTTGCTTTTAAAATTAAGTCAATGAAAGATCCTATTCCTTTTGGACCTTTTATTATAATAGCTTTTTATTTATCATATTTTTTCTCTGACATAATCATTTCATTCTATTTTTCGTTATTTATATAGATTATTTACTACAAAGGGGGGATAATATTTGGTCTCTTTTAATTCCAAAAAAATGGTAAGCATCAATTTTACTCCAGATAGTCTAAATGTAGTTTCTGGGAAATTCAACAAGAAAGTTGTTATTGTTGATAAAGCGTTCAGAGTTGAGCTTGAGGATAATATTTATGACGATGGTGAGATACTTGATATGGAGAAATTGGCATATATTATACAAAATGAGTTATCTCTAAATAAAATCAATACAAATGAGGCTATAGCTGTAATCAATTCTTCCTCGGTTATAACGAGAGAAGCCACATTCCCTAAAGTCGAAAAAAACGAGCTTGACTCAATTATCTCATATCAATTAGATGAGTATATACCTGTGAATACAGAGGATTATGTAGTCAAATATCTAGATTTAGGGACTATAATTGATGAAGGGCTCGAAAAACAATTAGTTTTACTTATAGGGATTAAAGATAGCTTAATTCAAGCTCATATGAACTTATTAAAAGAATGCAAGTTAAAGCCAGCTGTTATGGATTATGAAGGTAACGCAATAAACAAGTTAATAAATTATGGAGGAAGAATAAATACTTTAGTCCCAAAATTAAACAGTGTAGCAGTAGTAAACTTAAGTTTAAAGCAAACAGATTTTGTTATAGTGGATAATAAAAGATTAAAAATATCTAGAATAATAGACAAGACTATTAAAGATTGTTTAAATAACATTGAATCACAAATTGCTGGTATAGAAACTGAAAATATATACAAGAAATTTTTCTCATTCAATAAATTGAAAGATAATTCAGACCAGAATGATCAAATTTTTTATGGAATAGCAAAAGAAGAACTATATGAAATATTTGAAAGGATAGAACTTATACTAAGATACTATAGATCTAGAGAAAATACAAACCCAATAAATTATTTTGTAATAAGAGGTATAGGGGCTGAAATGGATGGTATAGCAGACTTATTTAAAGAATTTTTTGATATTGACTCCTATGCTTTGAAAAATATGGAAAATGTAAAGCTTCCATCTAGTTTAAATCTCTTTGCTTCAGCTGTTGGCGGTCTAATAAGATTAGATGAGGTGAAAAAATGAGAGATATAAATTTTTTTGAACCTTATGTAGATAAAAAAAGTACAAAGTTATCTTTTACAACTATTTTATATTTTTTAGTTGCGCTCTCATTGATTACTGTTTTGATTTTAGGCGTATATAACCAAATAAAAATATCAAATTTAAGCAAAGACGTAAAGTATCGTGAAGAGATTGTAAATGATCCAAATACGGTTGAAAAAGTAAATGAAATAAAAAAATTTGATGAAGAAGTGGCTCTATTTAAAACAGAAGTAGAAAAAATCATAGCACTTGATAAAAACATAGTTGAAAACGAAAATATTACACCTGCTCTTTTTAAAGAAATTAGCAAAAAATTGCCTGAAGGCGTATTCATTTCGACTTTACAAGCTTCAAATACAAACCTAAATGTGTCTGGTTTTGCAATGGATAAGTATTCGATAGCAGAATTTCAAAAAGGTTTGGAAACAATAGATATCATTACTAGTACTTTTGTTCCAAGCATCACAAAAGTCGATTCATACTATAGATTTGATATGAATGTCGGAATCAAGGAGGTGCAAGAAGATGGAACAGGAGAACAAGAAGACGGAACAGAAGAACAAGAAGGCCAAGAAGGTCAATAAAAGAAAATCACTATTAAATAGGCCATTAACACAAAATGAAAAAGTATTATTGGCCATTTTAGGAATTGCATTAATTATTTTTCTGGGTAACTATTTTATATTAACACCCCAGGCTGCAAAAATAACTGAACTTGAAACTAAAAAATATGATTTAGACACTCAAATAGAAGAAATAAATACAATGATGAAAAAGGAAGCGGACATAAAGAAAGAGTGGCAGATGCTTGAAAGAGAAAGAAATGAAATTTTAAAAAATTATTTTCCTGCACTTGATCAAGCGCAAATTATTTACTTATTAAATGATTTATTGCCATATGACAATGTGGAAATATCTGATTTTTCATTTAGTGAGCCTGCAACAGAAACAATTGGTGATACCGATGTAAAACGAATGGATGTTACTATTCCATTTAAGAGTAATTATGATGGAATGCTCGAACTAGTAAGCACCATAAAAGAGAGTCCTCGCAGGATGTCTATTGAAAACCTATCTATGGATAGGATTGACGATGAAGATGTTTCTGGTAATTTAAGTTTTAAAGTCTATAGTTTAGAAGGATTAGTAGAAGAAGATCCAAATGTAATATTTGTAGATATTGCTGATAATTCAGAAGATAACAATATAATCGATAGCTTTGAAGGATTTGCCACTTCAGCAGGGAATGGAGAAAATGGCAATGTACCAGAAGAAGGCGGAGAAAATGGTGAAACAGGAACAACACCAGGTGAATCAGAAGGAGAGATAGAAGTAAAGGGAGATATAATCAACGATTTTGAAGTGAAAAATTATTTCTTTATTCCATCACATGAATATGTTAGCGGAAATACTTTAAATAGTACAATTAAACAATCTGGAAAATATTCAGCAAGACTTGAATATAATATAATTGCTTTGCAAGATGAGAATAGAGTTTATTTAGATATGACAAACCAAAAAATTCAACTAAACTATTCTCCTGAAAAATTATCGCTTTGGGTTTATTCTTTTGCATATAGTCCTGGAAATCTAGGAGTAAGATTAGTAACAAACAATGGCGATGATATTCATCTAAATATACAAGAAGGAATATCTTGGTTAGGGTGGAAGAATATAAATATAGATATACCAAAAGAACTTTCATTGTATCCAATAAACATCACAAGCATATATTATGAAGTTCCTAAAAACACTGACGATTTTGGTGTAATTCTATTTGACAAATTAGAAGTGTTTTATCCACACCACTATGAAACTGAAGGGGCAGAAATAAGCGAATACTTTTTTTATAAAGTGGAATCAGGAGATACAGTTGTTGACATATCAAGGAGATTTTATGGAACAACTGATTATAAAAACGAGATCATGAAGAATAATAACATATCATCAGGTGAAATTCTTGCACCTGGAAGAATCTTAGTATTGAAAAAGAGATAGGAGGGTAAAGATGAAAAGGAATAAATTAGTTTTTTTATCAGTTATTATACTCCTCCTGACTTTTTCGGGAGTAGCTTATGGTGCATACAGTCCTGACTATGATGCAGGATACTCGGTTGGTAGAGAATATTTCGCAACATACGGAACAGCTCTTAATGCTGAGAATGCACTCACTATTCATGCATTAAATGGTTATGATGGATATGTACCTAAGGATGCAACTAATGGTTGGAAAGATTATAGTGAAGGGTTTAAAGCTGGCTATAATGATGCATTGAATGGTGTATCTCCTTCAGTAAACTATGCAGAGGCATTAGGGAATGCAGAAGGAACTCGCTTTGGTGCTAGAGATTATAAAATTGGGGTTAGTAGCAATTGGAAATATAGATTGCCTTCTGATTCAGAGATAGTAACAAAATACAATTTAACAGTGATGAATGCTGAGTACAGAATTAAATTTTTAGAGACATTTAAAGTTGCTTTTGAAAAGGGATACAATGAGGCTTACGAAAAGGCACTTATAGAACCAGTTAGAACAAGCATGTCACAAGGATTAAGCGACGGGAATAATGCTGGTAATATCATGGGAAAAACACTTGCAGAACGGGACTTCATGATGAAATACAATATAAATTACAAGAGAGATTTACCTACAGATGAAGAAATTGTAACTATGTTTAATTTAACTAAAGATACCAATGAATACAAAGATGCTTTTATACAAGGCTTTATTGCCAATTACGAAGTATCATATAATCAAACCTATAGATCACTAGCCGCAAGCGAAGCTCAAAACAGAACTGTTTCTAAGATTATCGGCATCTCAGGCGATAATATTAGCCATAAAAATGGATTGAGTGTAACTATACCTGGCGGAGTATTTTACAAAGATGTATATGTCAGCTTGGAAGATCAATACAGCGAGTATTTCAACACAAATGGTTTAACTCTAGTATCTGATATATTCAGAGTCAAGTTGGATAACCCTTCTATATCATTAGACAATGAAGGACTAATAGACATCGAGTTTCCTTATTATGGGAAACCAGATAAAGTAGGAATTTATAAACTAGTCAACGAGAAATGGTATTATCTGCCTACTTTAGTAACAGATGGGAAAATAAAAGCATCGGTAATGCCAAGCACAATAGCAAATAAAGAAAGTATATATGCAGCCTTCATTGACAACAATGTAAGAACATTAATAGATACCAGAAGCCATTGGGCTAAAGATGAAATAAACACGATGGTTCGCAGAAACATAATATTGGGGTATCCAGATTCGACATTTAAACCGGAAAATAAAATTACAAGGGCAGAATTCTTGATTTTACTTAGTCGAATCGAAGATTGGACTCTTCCGAGTTATGTCGCAAATGCCACTTATTTCAAAGACTACAAGACATTTGAAAACTATGACAGAATTATTAGCTATTCACTTTCAATGGGATATATAAAGGGATATCCCGATAGAACTTTTAAACCAAATAACAATATTTCATACAAAGAAGTGGAACTGATCATTCAAAGGGTTACAAAAAATCCTAAATTCAAATGGTCGGATATAGCTACTCAGATCATGTACGATAAGACAGTTAGATCTAAAAGTTTTGATAGCATGGACAATAAAATTACAAGAGCAGAAGCTTCGTACATGTTATATAATTTAAACGAGTGGAGGTACTGATGACTAAGAAAAAGGGCTATACACTTATCGAGCTAATTGTAGTGTTAGCCCTGCTTTCTATATTGCTGATAATAAGTATTCCCAATATTTCTTTACTTATAAGTTATAGAGAGTATAATGAAATAAAAAATTTTGAGAAAGATTTAAAATATTCACGTGCCAAGGCGTTGGTAGAAAATACACCAGTTGAATTTTCAATCGATGTTACCAACAACAAATACAAGGTAATTCAAAATAATAAAATCATCAAAGAATATAATTTCAAGAATGGAGTAAAATTAAATTATATAACTATATCTAGCAGCAAACAAACATCGGGTGGGAGCAGTATAATTTTTAAAACTACTGGTGCGCCGTCTACTGCTGGAACTATCAATTTTTCAACAAAAAATTATGGAATATACAATGTAACTATAGAAGTTGCCACAGGGAGAATAAACATTCACAATGTCAGGTGAAATCAAAATGAAGAGAGGGTTTATGCTTGTAGAAATAATTGTAGGTTTAGCTATTTTTGGCCTAGTAAGTGTTACTAGCTACAATTTATTAAAGAGTTCGTTTGCGAATACCGAAAAAACGGAATTAAAATTAAGCATGACATATACATGTCAAGAGATAGTTGAAGAATTGAAATCAAATACTCAAAAGAATGAAGCTTTATTTACTGAATTATTGACTAATGGATCTTACATTTACACAAGCGATAAGATTGAAAACAAGTATATTTGTGAGATTAAATTAAATAAAATTGAGGGCGAATTGATTTATTACACTTGCACATTAATAAGTGCTTTGAGGCCAGAAATGGAGGTTTCATTTGAATGCTCGAGATTTATCAAATGATGGTTTTACTCTAATAGAGTTAATTATTTCCATAGCTGTAGTGTCTATACTTGTAATAGGAATTTACAATATTATATTTGTTTCTACTAAAACAATGAGTTTTCAGAATGAAAAAGATGATTACTTAGTAAGTGGTACATATGTGATAGAGTATTTATCAGATGAGATAAGAAATGGAGATTACATCTTACCGTCTTATATGATAAAGAACTTAGATAGTACATATCCATTTAATCTGAAGTATGTAATATTAAATATTGATGATAAAACGCACAATTATGTGACATATTATTACACTGGAAAAGATATTGTGAGACTGAGTTATCAAACAGATTTAACTATATTGCCTGATATCTCAAAATTCAATGGCTACAACAAATTGGATGCAGGTGTAAGCGATATTGGCAATTCAGGTTTAGATATCAATGAGAATATGATATACTTTGATCTTACTTTTGGAGAAGTAGTTACTTACAAAATAAGCAGTGGAATAAATGTAGAGAATAAAATATACAGATGAGGTAAATAATGAGAAAGGGCTCGATTACTGTTTTTGCACTCATTACGATGCTGATCGTTTTTATGATTTGCTTATATGTATCGCATATCACTGTAATGGAGAGTTATCTTCAAAACAATCTCAGAGATAAATTGCAGAACAATTATGATTTGGAGACTTCGCTAAATTGTTTAATAAACGACTTTAAAAAGGCTGATAGTGAAGTAAATAAATCCATAATAAAGTATTGTAGTTCACCGTTGATGAATCAACATGATAGTATAAATATAAATCATGGGGATTTAGAGGAAAATGTAGTGGCTGATTTGGATTATAATATAAAAGACAATCACCCATATGTCAATGTTTCAATAAAGTCTCCCAATAAAAACTACAATGCTTTACTAAAAGCAAATATAGACTTTGTAAACGAATTTTTTACGTTTAATAATTTATTTTATGTTAATGATAACAGTTTTATAACTAGACCCGATTTAGAGAAAGATCTACTTGATTTCTGGTCAGTTTTAGCTGATAGTTATGAAATTCCACCATTGAAGAGTGGAATGCATTCAATGACGTTATATCATAGCGAAGAGATCACATTAAAGAGAATCAGTACTAGTGAGTACAAAGTTTATAGGAAAGAAGCTATTGATAACGACTATAAGTTGCCAAATGAAGCATTTATTTACATAGAAAATAAAGCTAGTTATGATAAAGTCAAGTTGATAATTGATTCGAATAATGAAAATGATTATTTTAAGGGAATTATTTATGTAGAGGGTGATATTTACATAGTTGATAATTTCAAATTCAATGGCATCATCATAGTTAATGGGGGAGAAATGTATATTGAAGATGGGAAAAGTGCTTTAATAACTGGGAAACTCATATCAAGCAATAGTTTTACTCTCCCTGAAGCTTTAAAAGTAAAGTATTCCCCTGAAATAATGAATAAATATGGAATATATTTGCCGAATTATATAAAAGGTGAATTAAGAAATAGTAAAATTATATATTGATTGGAGTAAATATGAAAGCAATTGTATTAATAGGTATGAGTGGAGTTGGGAAATCAGTAAAGGGAAGAAAACTTGCAAGAAAGTTAATCTTTGACTTTTTTGATACTGATGAATTAATAGTCAAGAGAAACAAAATGAGCATTGAAGATATATTTGTGATACATGGTGAGAGCTATTTTCGGAGTGAAGAGAAATATGTTCTAAAAGAGATAGTGACTAAAAAAAATTGTGTTATATCAACAGGAGGGGGTATCATATTAGATGAGGAGAATATTGCTCTGATTAAATCTCATGCAGTTGTTTTTTTTCTAAATGACACCTTGGCAAACATTCAAAACAATTTAAAAAATAGCCATGTTAAAAGACCTCTATTAAACGCTAACGAAGATTTATACGCACAGTTAAGAGATATGTTTATTTTTAGAGAAAAACTATATTTAAGGGCTTGCCATTTCAAGATAGACCTCACAGGGAAGAATGATGAGATTATTTTAAATGAGATTATTGATAATTACAAAACATTTAACTTGTTAGACATATGACTTACTGATATAATATTTTAGGAAATCATTAATGAATTGAGATTAGGAGGGAATATTTTGATACAAGCAGGTGAATTTAGGAAAGGAGTTACTTTTGTCTGGGATGGAGATGTTTACCAAGTTGTTGATTTTCAACATGTTAAGCCAGGAAAAGGAGCAGCTTTTGTCAGAACAAAGATAAGAAATGTAATTTCTGGAGGGCTAAAAGAAGTTACATTTAATCCAACAGAAAGATTTGAAAAAGCAGTAATTGAAACAAAAGAAATGCAGTATTTGTACACAGATGGAGAATTATATTATTTTATGGATAATGATACTTATGAGCAATTACCTTTAGATTACACAGCTGTTGAAGATGCAATAAAGTATTTAAGGGAAAATGATACAGCGATAATAAGATTTTATCAAGGGAAAGCTTTTGAAGTATTGCCTCCAAACTTCGTCGAACTCAAAGTAATTGATACTGAGCCGGGAGTTAAAGGAGACACAGCACAAGGAGCAACGAAAAATGCAGTTGTGGAAACAGGAATGACTATAAGTGTGCCATTATTTGTCAATGTTGGAGACATCATAAAGATTGACACAAGAACTGGTGAGTACTTATCAAGAGTATAGGAGGGGTTTATATGGATTATTTAGTACAAAAAGTAGCTTATTTGAAAGGCCTTGCAGACGGATTAGGAATTGACGAGAATTCAAAGGAAGGGAAGCTATTATTGAGCATTGTTGAGACATTGGAAGATTTTTCTGATGTTATAGGAGACTTGATCGAAGATCATATGGACCTAGAAGAATATGTTAACTTTATAGACGAAGATTTGGCTGATGTAGAAGAAGACATATACGGTGATGAAAGTGACTATGAATTTGACGACGATGGTTTTGACTTTGATGAATATGATGATGATCAATGCTGCAGAGATGGAAGCTGTGACTGTAAAGACAATTATGGCTTAGAAGAGTACATGGAAGATGAGGAAGAAGAAGATAAATAAGACTATTAAAGAAGCCTAAAGCTTAGCTTTAGGCTTCTTTAATTCATACTGATTGTAAACACAAATTTGCTTTGGTATAATTGTTTCAAAGGAGTGATTTAAGTGTCTAAAAACGAATATATTGAAGATGCAAACAATACAAATATAAAAATTTCAAAGGATGTTCTATCATCAATAGCTTCTAAGGCGATTTCTTCGATTGAAGGGGTGGAACTATCAAATGCTAATGCTGGACTAACAGATATTATCAACAGGAAAAACATTTCTAAAGGTATAAAAGTAGAAATTAGAGACAGAGATGTATACATTGATTTATTTATATCATTAAAATATGGATACAAAGTAAATGAAGTTGGATATGATGTACAAAAAAAAGTTAAAGAATCCATAGAGTTAATGACGGATTTAAATGTCAAAGAAATTAATGTGCACATAGAGAATTTGATTACAGCAGAAGAAGAAATTAATAAAACTATTGATAACGATTAGAAGGGATAATATGGGAAGAAAACAAACTCGTGAAGCATTAATGCAATTAATTTACCAAATGGATTTAAATAAAAATTTTTCTAAAGAAGAAGTAACAACTTTTTTAGAAAATTTTGAACTGAGTGATTGCGAAATTGAATACTTGGAAGAATCTGCTTATGGAGTAATTGATAATCTAGAGAATATCAATGAATTAATTGAAAAATACACTGAAGGCTGGACTTTGGAAAGGCTGCCTAAAGTTGATTTATCTATATTGAGAATTGCTTTTTATGAAATTTTATATCGAGAAGATATCCCTGTTGAAGTATCAATAAATGAAGCTATAGAGATAGCTAAGAAGTATAGTACTCCTGATGCTTTTAAATATATAAATGGTGTCTTAGGTAGCTTTGTAAGAGCTAATGATATAATTGAGTAACTTATATTTAGGAATAGATACTAGCAATTATACATCATCTATAGCGGTTATAAATGGTGATGGAACAATATTAGAGGACAGAAGAGTTATTTTAGATGTTCCAAAAGGTAACAAAGGCTTAAGACAACAAGAAGCTGTTTTTCAACATCTAACAAATATACCTATGTTGATAGAAGGAATAGATATTGATTTTAATGAGATAAACACTATAGCAGTAAGTTCAAAGCCTAGGCAGCTATCTAGTTCATATATGCCTGTTTTTAAAGTTGGCGTAAGTTTTGCTAAAGTAATATCACATCTAAATCAAGCACCTATAAAATTATTTAGTCATCAAGAAGGACACATTGCTTCTTTGGTGTATACTAATGATGTAGATGAAGACATATTTATAGCTTTGCATTTATCGGGTGGAACAACTGAAATCGTTCTTGTAAATAATGCTGACAATTTTTATACAACTATTTTAGGAGGCACAAAAGACATTAGTATTGGGCAATTAGTAGATCGAATAGGGGTTTATGCAGGCATCAGTTTTCCATGTGGTAGAGAGATGGAAGAAATTTCAAATAAAGGTACATTTTTAAATGTTGATTTACCTAAACCTCAGAAATCAACATGGGTAAATTTATCTGGTTTAGAGAATTTTTATAAAAATTTAATTGACAGCAGTAAATATAATATTGAGGATATTTTTTACACGTTATTCTTTAATATTGCAATCTTTATAGAAACACTAATTCGAGAAGCTCTCAATATACATCACATATCAAGTATTTTGGTCGTCGGTGGAGTAATATCGAATAATATTATAAGAGATTATCTAACTAAAAGCTTTTATGATGTGAGAATATATTTTCCTCAAGGAAATCTCTCTTCTGACAATGCAGTGGGTATTGCATATCTAGGCAAATATAAACTTGGCTGGGAGGATTAAGATGAAACCCTTAAGGGTAAGTGAAATAAACAATTATATAAAAAAAATATTTTCTCAAGACATATTGCTTCCTGAAGTAAGCATTGTTGGAGAAATTTCAAACCTGTCTAAACATTATGCTAGTGGACATGTTTATTTCAATCTGAAGGATGAGAATTCCAAAATAAAATGTGTAATGTTTAAGTCTTATGTTCAGGCAACTGATGTAGAATTGAAAGAAGGATTGAAGGTTATTGCATCAGGAAACATTTCTATTTATGAGAAAGATGGGATTTATCAGCTATACATTAAAAAAATTCAAAGAGATGGGATAGGTGAACTTTACACAGCGTTTGAGGAACTAAAACTTAAATTGCAGAAAGAAGGATTATTTGATCCAAGCCATAAAGTGCCAATTCCTGAGTATCCAAAGAAAATAGGCATAATTACTTCACTTACAGGTGCGGTAATTAAAGATATTTTAAGGATTATAAAAAGAAGATTTCCTCCAGTTAATATAGTTATCTATCCATCCCAAGTTCAAGGAGAGAAAGCCATTGATCAAATTATTGAAGGACTTTTATATCTAGACTCGATAGATGACATTGATACTATTATTTTGGCTAGAGGTGGCGGATCCATTGATGAATTATTCATATTTAACAATGAGAGATTAGCGCGAACCATTTACAATGTACATAAACCCATTATATCAGCAGTAGGACATGAAACTGATTTTACTATTGCAGACTTTGTAGCTGACTTAAGAGCGGCGACACCATCAGAGGCTGCTGAATTAGCGGTAAAAGACATGAATACAGTTTTGAATGATATGGAAGAATTAAGAAATCATTTAATAAAAACAGTTTCCAACATCTTATTCCTGTACAAAAGCAACTTGCAGAGGACTGAAAAGACTTTAAAATTCTATAATCCTCAGTTTATTTTGGATGACAAAAAAGTAGAGTTAGACAACACAGTGCAGAGAGTTGTTTTTAATGTAAATAAGAGAATTAACGATGAGAATACAAACTTGGAAAGACTAAAAATTAAACTATATTCACATGATCCTGAATATGTTTTAGAACGGGGTTATGCATTAATTACAGATGAGAGTGGGACAATCATTACCAGTGTGGGCTCTGTCGTTAATGACATGAATTTAAAGGTCAATTTAAAGGACGGAGAGTTGAACACAGAGGTAAAATCAGTTATTGCAAGGGGGAATATCCGTGAATAATGATGATTTAACCTATGAAAAAGCATACGAAAGGTTGCAGGAGATACTCGATGAATTAGAAAATGGAGGCTTGAAATTGAGCGATGTATTTTCTAAGTTTAAGGAAGCAATGAGCCTTTATGAATATTGTAAAACAACTTTAGACAAAGTTGAGGGTGAAGTAAAAATCCTTCTTAAAGAGGATGATAAAATAAGAGAAGTTGATTTTAACGACGAGTATAGGGTGGATGATTATGCTTGAAGAAATATTTAAAGAATACATGCCGCTTTTAGACAATGAGTTAGAAAGCATTATAAAACCAAATAAAAAGTATCAAAATAAATTGTATGAATCTATGAAGTACAGCCTTTTTCCAGGTGGAAAGAGATTAAGACCGATGTTGTTTCTTATGTCATATACTTTATTTTCAAACGATTTAGACATAGCTCTACCATTCGCGGCTTCATTAGAGATGATTCATACTTATTCATTGATTCATGATGATTTACCTTCAATGGACAATGACGACTATCGAAGAGGGAAACTCACTAGCCACAAGATGTATGGAGAATCTTTAGCAATTTTGACAGGTGATGCCTTATTAAATTTAGCTTATGAAACAATATTGAAAATGAACATGGAAATTAACGATGATAGAATTAGAAAAGCAAGTTATGAAATTTCAAAAGCTGCTGGCTATTCTGGTATGATTTTAGGCCAAGTTATCGATACATGTGAGTATGAATTGAATGCAGGCGAAATAATATACATGTATTCTTTAAAAACAGCAGAACTTATAAGAGCGAGTATTTCTGCCGGAGCTATATTGGGCGGTGCAAATAAAGACCAGATCATTATATTAGATGAATTCGGGAAAAATCTAGGCATATCATATCAAATACAAGATGACATTTTAGATTTGGATAAGGACAAAGAAATTGATAAGCTGACATTATCAAAATATTATTCAAAAGATCAATTGATAAATTTGATTAACGAATTGAACCAACAAAGTTTAAAATTATTAGGAAGATTAGAAAATTTAAATACTTCATATTTCGAAGAATTAGTCGACAAATTGGCTTATCGAGAGATTTAAAGTTGAAAAAGTTGAAAAATGTACAGAATTATGTTATACTATTAATAGTAATAGTGGTACAGTATTCTAGTCAGCGCAGCTATTTCTGAAGGCGGGCCTAAAAATCCGTCAAAGAGCATATCGATGAAGTTCCTTATGTTTGGCTTGCGACGCCCAGTCGTGGGCTTTCATAAGGAGTAAGAAGGATGGGGCGATCTGCAATGGCATGCAGGCGTGGACCCTGCCTTCGTGGAGACATAGTATAGTGAAAAATAGTACTATACTGTGATAAACCTGCAACAAAAATAACAAATTAAATTTGCAGAGTAGCTTGCCTTGAGTGGGGTAGTGCGGATGGTGAGTTCAGATTTAAAGATTCAGGGCCCGAAACTTTAAATCTCTGTCACCGAAACCTAACCTGCAAAAGAGGATAGGAAATAGTGTGGCTGTAGAGGAAAACTCCTAGACTGTTCACGTAGTTGAGATAACTAGGGGATTACAGTGCGGACTAAGTGGCAATCCAGTCTTGCTTTTGGCGACAATGCAGTGACGAGATTAAAGGGAAACCGCTGAACCGGCGACGGGCAGTTCTTGTCAGGGAAATCCTGCTGGACCTAAAGCCGTAAGATTTACTCTAGTTATTACCACTCGTTAAGCTGATAGCAGTGCTGTCAGCTTTTTTACATATATACATAACCAGGAGGAAACATGTCAAAAATAGATGAAGATAATTTTTATGATAAATACAATTTAAAATGGGTAATTCCAATAACTATATGGACTTTCATTATTTCTATAACATTATCCGTTTTTTCTGAAAGCTTAGTGAAAAGATTTGATATAATCGTTGCTTTTATAATATTGCTTGCGATAATTTTAATAGGCATTATATTTGATATTGTTGGAGTTGCTGTGACGAGTGCAAATGAGAAACCTTTTCATGCAATGGCAGCCAATAAAATACCCGAAGCAAAAATTGCGATTAAATTAGTTAGAAATGCAGGCAAAGTGAGCAATTTTTGCAATGATGTAATAGGAGATATAAGTGGAATATTATCTGGTGCTATATCTGCTAGCATTGTAATAAAACTTGTTGCTACTTTCTCATTTTTGAATATCACGATAATAACAATACTATTGACAGCTTTCACTGCTTCGATGACAGTAGGAGGAAAAGGCATAGGCAAGAGCATTGCAATGAACAATGATGAGAAGATAGTATATTTGTTAGCAAAAGTTATAAAATTCATAGAAATTACTTTTAAAATAAAATTTTTTTCTGATAAGAACAACAAGAGTAATAAATGATATAAGGAGCATTTTATGCAAAAAAAGAGAGCGGATGTATTATTATATGAAAAAGGTTTAGTGGATTCAAGAGAAAAAGCAAAAAGATTTATAATGGAAGGCGTAGTTTACGTTGGTGAAATTAAAGTAGAAAAACCTGGAGAACTATATTCGGATGAAACTGAATTTTTAATAAAATCAAATCCACTAAAATATGTTAGTAGAGGCGGATTGAAATTAGAAAAAGCTATTGATTACTTCAAATTGGATTTGGCTGATAAAATTTGCATGGACATAGGAGCGTCAACTGGCGGATTTACTGACTGCATGCTTCAAAATGGGGCAAAAAAAGTATATGCAGTTGATGTTGGATATGGTCAGCTTGATTGGAAAATAAGAAATGATAGCCGAGTTGTAGTGTTAGAGCGCACAAATATAAGAAAACTTGACACTGAGATTATAAAAGATAAAATTGACTTTATAAGCATAGATGTTAGCTTTATAAGCCTTGAATTGGTCTTACCAGTTGCAGAGAAACTTTTGAGTGATGATGGTGTTATCGTAGCTCTTATAAAACCACAATTTGAAGCTGGCAAAGGCAAGGTAGGGAAAAAAGGAATTATCAAGGATAAATCAATTCATATAGAAACAATCAAAAAAGTAATAGATTTTTCCAAAACTATTGGCTTATACACTAGAGGATTAACCTATTCTCCTATAAAAGGGACAACAGGGAATATTGAATTTTTGATCATGCTCAACAGATTGGAAGAACTGATTAACTATAGCGTAGAGGAAGTAGTACTAAATGCTCATGAACAATTATAGTAGGTGAGAATATGCTTAGGAAGCTACATATAAAAAATTTTGCCATCATTGATGACTTGACTATTGATTTTGATGGTGGATTTAATGTTTTAACAGGAGAAACAGGATCAGGAAAATCAATTATAATTGAAGCTTTAGGAGTAGTGCTTGGCGGGAGAAGCAACAAAGAAATGATTAAAACTGGTTCAGATTCAGCATATGTAGAAGCTTTATTTTATGTGGATTCTGATATCAAAAGCAAATTAGATGATTTTGGAATTGAATATGACGAACTACTGATTATATCACGAGAAATATATGCTAATCAACCTAGTGTAGCAAGGGTGAACAATAAAATAGTCACAAATATTGTATTAAATAATATTACTTCTAATCTGATAGACATATTTGGGCAACATGAACATCAATCTCTATTAGATGTAAAAAATCACATATATATATTAGACTCATTTTTACTTGATGAATCACTAATATTATTACATGAAATAAACGAACTTTTCGATGAATATTTGTCAATCAAAGAGAGAAAGAAAGAGATAGAAATTGACAGCAGTCAAAGGGAGCGAGAGTTAGATTTAATAAAATACCAGATTGATGAGATTGATTCACCGAATTTAACAATCGAAGATGAAAATATTGAACAAGAATATAAAAAACTTAACAATTTAGAAGAAATACTCAGGTCTGGGAATAAAGCTCTTGACTATTTAAAAGGAGATTTTTTGGAACAAAATGCACTAGATATGATCGACAAGAGCCTCGCACAGCTAAAGGAACTAGTTAAGCTGGATTATGTCTTTGAAGAATACTACGAAGAGCTTTTGAATTATAGATTTGAAATCAATGAAATATCTTCAAAAATTGATAACTATTTAAATTCTATGTACTATGACGAGGAAAAGTTATCTTTTTTGAGACAAAGATTAGACACAATCAATTCGTTGAAAAAGAAATATGGCAATTCAATAGATGAAATTTTAGCTTTTAGAAAAAATTTAGAAAAAAAATATGAATTGCTATTAAATCTAGAACACGAACAAAATATGCTTGATGAGAAATTAAGCATATTAGAACAAATTATACGTGACAAATCTAATGAATTGAGTAAGCATCGCAAAAATATCGCAAAAGAGCTAGAGGATAATATTAAAAAACAGTTGATGTTTTTGAATATGGAGAATGTGAATTTTGTTGTAGATTTTAGAAATAAAGGATCCATTTCAAGAAATGGCATTGATGATGTTGAATTTTTAATTTCAACAAATTTAGGAGAAAAGTTAAAGCCACTTTCTAAGATAATTTCTGGTGGAGAGATGTCTAGAATTATGTTGGCATTAAAAGCAATTTTTGCAGACAGAGACAATATTTCATCTTTGATATTTGACGAAATAGATACTGGAATAAGTGGAAGGACAGCACAATTAGTTGGAGAAAAAATTAAAGAGATTTCAAAGACTCATCAAGTTATTGCTATCTCTCATCTACCTCAGATTGTAGCATTAGCAGATTCACATTTTTCAATTTATAAATCATCAGAAGATAATACAACGATTACAAGAGTATCCAAATTGTCTTTTGAGGAAAGAATAAGAGAACTAGCCAGAATGTTAGGAGGTGCAACAATAACAGATACTACATTAAGACATGCCCAAGAAATGTTAGAAATGACTAATAAAGAGCATTAATTTATTCAATATGATATAATTAACTTCAATTAAATTTTAAATGGAGGTACACAATGCCATATATTGAAAAAACCATGAAATCTGAGCGAATATACGATGGTAAAATATTAAATTTAAGAGTAGACACAGTGGAATTGCCAGATAAAAAATACTCAAAACGAGAAATTGTGGAGCACCCTGGAGCAGTTGCTATAATAGCAATAAATGAAAACAAAGAAATGATAATGATCAGACAATACAGGAAAGCTATTGATAAAATATTGCTGGAAATTCCTGCTGGAAAATTAGAATTAAATGAAGAACCTATTGAATCTGCAAAGAGAGAATTAAAGGAAGAAACAGGATATACTGCTGATAAAATTGAATATGTAATGGAGTTCTATACATCACCGGGTTTTAACAATGAAAAAATATATCTTTTCCTTGCTCAAGGACTTACCGAAGGGGAACAAGAACTTGAGGTTGGAGAATATATAGATGTAGAAAAATACAATTTAGATGAATTGATGAAAATGATTAAACTTGGAGAAATAGTTGATAGCAAGACGATAATTGGTATAAGCTATTATTACAATATGATCAATAAATAAAGGAGAAATAGAATGGGATCAGCTTATGTAGAAGAATTTTTAAATTATATAAGAAAAGAGAAGAACTTAAGCGAAAATACAATTCAGGCTTATTTAAGCGACATCAAGCAATACGAAGGATTTCTCTCTAGTAATGGTGTTGATATAATCGAAGCGAATAACACTAATGTATTGATGTATTTGCTAAGTTTACAAAAATTAGAGAAATCTTCAGCTACTATTTCAAGACACTTAGCTAGTATAAGGTGTTTTTATGAGTATTTGGAGCACCAAGGCTTGATAAGTGAAGATCCAACATATAATCTAAAAGTTCCTAGAAAAAAGAAAAAACAACCCAAAATTCTTGATGAACAAGATATTATCAAGTTAATAAGCATACCTGATACAAAAACAGAAAAAGGGCTAAGAGACAAAATTATTCTACAAGTAGCCTACTTTACTGGACTTAGGGTATCTGAGTTGAGTGAACTATCCATAAAAGATCTTGATTTAGCCAATAATACAATAACAATTAAAAGGAATGATAGTTTTAAAACTATAAATTTACCAGATGATATTGTAAATGCAATAAACATTTACTTAAGAGAGTTTAGAAATGCAACTGATGAAAACGAACCACTATTTACTAATTATCTAGGTGAAAGAATAACCAGACAAGGTTTATGGAAAATCATAAAATCTTATGCAAATGGCATAATAGATAAACCTGTTACACCTCAAGTTATTAGAAATTCTTTTATGGCAAATTTAATGAAAGAAGATTCAAATATTCAAAGCTATTAAATTTATTAAAAAGGAGAGAAAGTTATGAGAGCAGTGGATATAATTGAAAAAAAGAAAAGGAATAATGCACTTACTAAGGAAGAAATTGATTTCATGGTACAAGGATATACTACTGGAGAAATACCTGATTATCAAATGGCAGCTTTTCTGATGACTATTTACTTTAACGGTATGAACTATGATGAGATAGCAAATATGACTGAAAGCTTTGTAAAATCAGGTGATACAGTTGATCTATCCAGAATTCATGGAGTAAAAGTTGATAAGCACTCTACAGGTGGAGTAGGAGATAAGATTAGTATTATTGTAATACCATTAGTCGCATTATGTGGAGTTCCTGTTGCTAAAATGAGTGGAAGAGGATTAGGACATACTGGCGGTACTATAGATAAACTTGAGTCAATTGAAGGATTCAAGGTAGAATTATCTCCAGAGGAATTCATTGAGAATGTAAACAATTTCAAGATGGCTATTGTAGGGCAAACTGCTAACTTAACACCTGCGGATAAGAAAATTTATGCCCTTAGAGATGTAACTGCTACTATAGACAGCATACCCTTGATCGCTAGTTCAATAATGAGCAAAAAAATAGCCTCAGGTGCTGATGCTATAGTTTTGGATGTAAAAGTAGGTTCTGGAGCATTTATGAAGAATCTAGACGAAGCTCGTGAATTGGCAAAAACAATGGTATCAATCGGTAAAAACTTGAACAGAAATACGATTGCTGTAATTACTAATATGGATCAACCTCTTGGACATGAAGTCGGCAATAGCAATGAAGTAAAAGAAGCAATAAAAGTATTATCTGGCCAAGGTGCTAAGGATGAAACAGAAGTAGCTCTTACAATTGCTTCATATATGTGTTTATTAGGAGGAGCATTTGATGATTTTGAGCAAGCATATAAAGAATTAGAAAACAAGATAAAGTCAGGGCTGGCTTTAGAAAAACTAAAAGAATTGATACAAATTCAAGGTGGTAACCCAGAAGTTGTTGACAACCCAGATTTATTACCAAAAGCAAAAAATACTTTTTATGTTAAATCAGAAGTAGATGGATATATAAATAAAATTGATGCCGAGCTTGTTGGTATTTCAGCCATGTTATTAGGTGCAGGAAGAAAAACCAAAGAGGATTCTATAAATTATGGAGCTGGTATAAGCTTGAAAAAGAAAATTGGGGACTATGTAAGCAAAGGCGAGGTCTTATGTGAACTATATACTGACCTTGACAATGCTGATGAGGCATATGAAAAAATAATAAAAGCATATACAATTAAAGATGAATTACCCGAATCTAAGCCATATGTATATGAAGTAATAAAGTAAGTGAGGATATAAATGAATTATTTAATAAGCTTACCAGGACTCTTAATAGCTATTATATTCCATGAATTAGCTCATGGATATGCTGCGTATAAACTTGGTGATCCTACAGCTAAAAACGCAGGAAGACTGACATTGAATCCTATAAAGCATATAGACCCTGTTGGGTTCTTATTTATGCTTATATTTAAGTTTGGGTGGGCGAAAGCGGTTCCAATCAATCCAGCATATTTTAAAAACAGGAAAAGAGATACTATCATTGTTTCTGTTGCTGGAGTATTGACTAATTTTGTTTTAGCAATATTGTTTGGCTTTATTATTATTAAGTTTAAGATAACTAATGATTATATATATCAAATGATTTTGATAGCAATGTGGTATAATTTGATGCTTGGAATCTTTAATTTATTGCCTTTCCCACCTTTAGACGGTTCAAAAATTGTAGCCAGTCTATTACCAATAAGGTTAGAATACCTATTCTATAAATATGAGAGATATCTTTATATAGTGTTATTATTGTTGATAATGACCAACACTATAGATAAAATATTAAATCCTTTGATAAATATATTATTAAACAGTATTGTTAGAATTTTGTACTAATGAGGTTATTATGGAGTATAAAGTAAGCATTGAAGCATTTGAGGGCCCTTTGG
The DNA here is from genome assembly GCA_018434075.1 of Tissierellaceae bacterium. Lineage (GTDB taxonomy): Bacteria > Bacillota > Clostridia > Tissierellales > Tissierellaceae > Soehngenia. The sequence goes on along the minus strand of JAHDQA010000050.1, from coordinate 7,919 downwards.
ATCTTTTACTAAACTTAATAGATAAAAATGAAATCGATATTTATGATATACCTATTCATGAGGTTACAGATCAATTCATCGACTATATTCAAAGAATGCATGAAATTGATATTGAACTAGCTAGTGAATTTATAATAATGGCATCTATATTACTTGAGATAAAATCCAAAATGTTGTTACCAACTGAAAAAATAGTACAAGATGGTATGGAGGTCGACATTGATCCCAGAACCGAACTGGTGCGAAAACTGGAAGAATATAAACTTTTCAAAGAGTTGAGCGAAACACTTAGTAAAATGCAAGAAAGCCACCTGAAATCATTTTATAAAATGCAAGAAGATATTAGCATATATAGAGATCCAATTGATGAATTAAAGGATATTGATTTAGATAAACTCACAATGACATTTAAACATATTATAAAGCGCATAGAAACTCAAAAGGTTGCTGAGGAGTCAGTCAAATTGATTAGACATCCTGAAATAAAACAAGAAGTTTGTGAAAACAATATAATACAGGTGTTATCAAATAAGAAAAAAACAACTTTTAGTGAGCTGCTTGTTGTGCCAACTAAGAGTTATGCAATAGCATATTTTTTAGCTATCTTGGAATTGCTTAAAAAGAAATTTATAGTTGCTTATCAAAGCAGTGACTGTGAAGATATAATCATAGAAAGGGTAGATTGAAGTGGATGAAAGGGATTTTAAATCCATTATCGAGGGACTTCTATTTGCATTTGGAGATCCTTTAGAAGACAAAGAAATATCAAAGGTAATAGATATTTCTGTAAAAGATGTTAATAGATATTTACAGGAGATGAAAACAGAATTCGAGGAGCAAAACAGGGGCATTCGAATAATTAAGATAAATAATGCCTACCAACTAACAACAAGACCAGAACACTATGATTTTATTAAAGCAGTTGTAATTTCAAGAAATCAAAGAAACCTTTCAAATGCATCTTTAGAAACATTGTCTATAATTGCATATAAGCAACCTATCACTAAACTCGAAATTGATGAAATAAGAGGAGTCAAGAGCGATAAAAGCATTGAAACTTTATTGCAAAAAAAATTAATAAGAGAAGCAGGGAGACTTGATAGACCTGGAAGACCTATTTTATATGCTACTACGGATGAATTTTTAAGATTTTTTGGAATAGAAAAGATTGAAGACTTACCCGATATTAAAAAGTTAAGAAAACCAGGAGATCAACATGACCAGTGAAAATAAAGATGAAAATTTAATGAGATTGCAAAAGTATATTGCAAAAGCCGGAATTTGTTCTAGAAGAAAAGCTGAACAGATGATTTTAGATGGTAGAGTGTCAGTAAATGACACTTTGATAACTGATATGGGTTATAAAGTTGACATATCAAAAGATAAAGTCAAAGTTAACAATCAATTAATTACTCTTGATAATGACAAAGTGTATATTGCATTAAATAAACCTTCGGGTGTTATAACAAGTGTAAAAGATGAGAAAAATAGAAAGACTGTTTTGAATTTTACAAAGGACATAAAACAGCGTATATATCCCGTTGGTAGATTGGATTATGACACGTCAGGATTAATTATCTTGACCAATGATGGAGATATAGCTAATAAGTTAATGCACCCTAGCAAAAAAGTTTATAAAAAGTACATTGCAATGGTTGATGGCATACCAAGTGAATTGGAGCTAGACAAATTAAGAAATGGAATAGTAATTGACAATAAAAAAACTGCAAAAGCTAGAGCCTACATCATTGACAAAATTAATGAGGATGCTGTGGTAGTTATTGAAATATATGAGGGCAGAAACCATCAAGTAAAAAAAATGTGTGAAAAGATTGGTCACCCCGTTAAACGGTTGAAAAGAGTCTCAATTGGCGAGATAGAATTGGGTGATTTAAGACCTGGAGAATGGAGATATCTTACAGAAAAAGAATTGAAATTCCTGAATCAATTATAGGTGAGTTATTGATGAAAGACAATTTAAATAATGTAATTTCTATTGAAGATATATTAATAGATAAATTTGTACACTCAGGTTATGTATGCCTTGATGGAACTGTGGGCAATGGAAACGATACAATTAAATTAGCACAAAAAGTCGGAAAGAATGGCAAAGTTTACGGGTTTGATATCCAAGAAATTGCAATTGAAATCACAAAAGAGAAATTAGCTAAAGCTGATTTACTATTACAGACTATATTAATAAACGATAGTCATACAAATGTTGATAAATATATAAAAGAAACACTGGATTTTGCTATTTTCAATCTAGGGTATTTACCTGGGAGCCACAAAGAAATTACTACAACTGCTTCTACAACAATAGAAAGCATAGAAAAAACACTTGGGTTGTTAAAAGAAAATGGAATAATTTTAGTAATTTCTTACATTGGCCATTCCGGCGGTTTTGAAGAATATCAATCGGTGCAAAATTATCTGAGCGCACTAGATCAAAAAAAATACAATATTTTTGAAGCTAGTTTTATCAATCAAATAAATAATCCACCGAGATTATTTTGCATTGAAAACAGAGGAGGAAAGTCATGACAAAAGTAAAAATAGTTGAGACAGCGTTTAGAGACGCGCATCAGTCTCTTATTGCAACTAGAATGAAGACAGAAGATATGTTGCCAATAGCTGACAAAATGGATAAAGCTGGTTATTATGCTTTAGAGGTATGGGGTGGTGCTACATTTGATACATGCCTAAGATATCTTAATGAAGATCCATGGGATAGGTTGAGAGCTCTAAGAAAAGCATTTAAGAACACAAAATTGCAAATGTTATTAAGAGGACAAAATTTACTTGGATATAAACACTATCCGGATGATGTTGTTGAAGAATTTGTTAGATTGTCAATTAAGAACGGAATAGACATAATAAGAATATTTGATGCTTTAAATGATTTAAGAAATCTAGAAACTTCTGTTAAAGCAACTAAGAAATATGGAGGACATGCACAAGGGGCAATTAGCTACACCGTAAGTCCAGTTCATAACATAGACTATTATGTCGAAGTTGCCAAGGGTATGGCTGAAATGGGAGTAGATTCAATATGTATCAAAGATATGTCAGGAATACTCTTACCATATACTGCATATGAACTCGTTAGTGAAATTAAGAAAGTCACGGATTTGCCACTTGAGATACATTCACATTTTACAAGTGGTATCGCTAATCAGACATATATGAAAGCGATTGAAGCAGGTGCAGACATAATAGATACTGCAATTTCACCATTAGGGAATGGAACAAGTCAACCAGCTACTGAACCAATGATAGTTTCCTTAGAAGGAAGTCCATATTACCCAGATATAGATTTTGATGAAATTTTAGAGATTTCTGAGTACTTTAAAGTTTTACGTAACAAATATGAGAATGAAGGACTATTGGATAATAAAGTCTTGGCAGTAGACATCAACACTTTAAAATATCAAGTGCCTGGAGGAATGTTATCAAATCTTGTGTCTCAATTGAAAGCGCAAAACAAAGAAGATAAATATGAAGAGGTTTTAAAAGAAATTCCTAAAGTTAGAGAAGACTTGGGATTCCCACCATTAGTAACGCCAATGAGTCAAATGGTTGGTACTCAAGCACTATTTAATGTATTGACATCAGAAAGGTATAAAATGGTACCTAATGAAGTAAAAAATTATGTAAAAGGCTTATATGGTAGACCAGTTGTACCAATAAAAGACGAAATAAAGAAATTGATAATAGGCGAAGAGGAAGTATATGAAGGCAGACCAGCTGATTTATTAGAGCCAGAACTCAATAAATATCGCAATGAAATTAAGCAATATATTGAACAAGAGGAAGACGTGCTAAGTTATGCTCTATTTCCTCAAGTAGCGATGAATTTCTTTAAACAAAGGATGGCAGCAAAATATAAAATTGAAACTGATTTATTAAACGAAGAAGAAAAAACTTATCCGGTATAAAACAGAAAGGACATATTTATATGTCCTTTCTGTTTTATATTCAAATAAATTAAAGAATGTCTTCGAGAATTGAAGGATATCCTTCAACAAAATTAAATATTATAAAAATATGAAACAAAACTTGCAAAATTATATCTATTTTGATATTATTTTATTAATAGAATTAAAGGGGGATCCAAAATGCCTGTAAAAGAAAAACAATCCTTAAAGACAAATACTAATTGGTGCAAAGGATGTGGAATTTGCGTTTTTGTATGTCCAAAGCAAGTTTTGGCGGTTGAAGATGAAAAAGTAGTTATTAAGAATGTAGATAAATGCATAAAATGTGGCCAATGTGAATATCATTGTCCAGATTACGCTATATATTTAGAGGAGGAAAAGTAATGTCTGAAATAAAATTAATGCAAGGCAATGAAGCGTGTGTAGCCGGTGCAATACATGCTGGTATGAGATTTTATTCTGGATATCCAATAACGCCATCGACTGAAATAGCTGAACTGTCATCCGAATTACTACCTAGATTTGGTGGTAAATTTATACAAATGGAAGACGAAATCGCTGGTATTGCTGCTGCACTTGGAGCATCTTTAACTGGTATTAAATCTATGACGGCGACATCTGGGCCAGGCTTTAGTCTTAAACAAGAAAATATTGGATATGGGATAATGGCTGAAATACCTATCGTAATTGTTGATGTCCAAAGAAGTGGTCCAAGCACAGGCTTGCCTACATCTCCTTCACAAGGCGATATAATGCAAGCAAGGTGGGGTACACATGGAGATCATTCAATTATAGTACTATATCCATCTTCAGTTAAAGAAATTTATACAACAACAGTTAGAGCTTTTAATCTTTCAGAGAAATATAGAACTCCGGTTATATTACTTTTAGATGAAATTATTGGTCATATGAGAGAAAAAATAGATTTAGAAGAATTGAAGGACATAGAAATTTATGACAGAAAAAAACCAACAATATCTCCTGATAAGTATTTAGCATATAAAGTGAACGAAAATGATATAGTCCCTGAAATGGCTTCTTTTGGAACAGGGTATAGATATAATGTAACGGGATTAGTTCATGATGAAACGGGATTTCCTAGTGGCAATGAGGTTGTAGCAGATAAACTACTTAAAAGGCTAATAAATAAAATAGAAAATAATAAAGATGACATTGTAACATATGAAGAATATTTACTCGAGGATGCTGATTATGCTATAGTTTCGTTCGGAGCTATATCTAGATCGTCTAAAGTTGCTGTGAACAAATTGAGAGAATCAGGGATAAAAATAGGCATGTTTAGACCCATTACAATATGGCCTTCGCCAGAAAAGCAATTATATGAATTGAGTAAAAAAGTAAAGAAAATTTATGTTGTTGAGTTAAATGCAGGGCAATACATGCTGGAAGTCCAAAGGATTGCAGCTGGACAGTGTAGTATAGGAAAATATGGCAAGATTAATGGAGATATAATTACTCCACAAGAAATAGTTTCATTTATTAAGGAGGATATATATGCCTAGTGAATTAGTAACCAATTATTTTAGAACGGAAACGCTTCCACATATTTGGTGCCCAGGTTGTGGAAATGGAATAGTTACTAGAGCTATAGTAAAAGCTATTGATAATTTAAATATACCTAAAGATGATGTTTGTATTGTATCAGGTATTGGTTGTTCTTCAAGAGCAGCTGGCTACTTGGACTTTAATACTCTGCACACTACACATGGGAGAGCACTGGCATTTGCCACTGGAGTGAAATTAGCAAATCCCAAATTACATGTGATTGTTATTACGGGCGATGGCGATTCTTCTGCGATAGGAGGAAATCATTTAATTCATGCCGCTAGAAGAAATATAGATTTAACAACAGTCGTGTTTAACAATAGCATCTACGGAATGACTGGAGGACAATACTCACCTACAACACCTACTGGAGATAAAGCTACAACTGCACCTTATGGAAGCATTGACCCAAATTTTGATTTATGTGAATTAGCAAATGCTGCTGGTGCGACATATGTTGCAAGAGGCACCGTTTATGCTGTAAATATGCTTGAAAAAGTGATACAAGAGGGAATTCTAAATAAAGGTTTTTCCTTTATTGAAGCTATTTCAACATGTCCAACTTATTATGGCAGAAAAAACAAAAAAGGTTCAGCGGTAGACATGATTCAGTACTTGAAAGAAAATGGCGTAATGTATTCTGCTTGGAATAAAATGAGTGAAGAAGATAAAATTGGCAAATTCCCTATAGGTAAATTATATTCTAAAGAAAGAAAAGAATATACTGAGCAGTATCAAAGGCTAATTGATTCTCTTGGAAAGGAGAGAAATTGATGAAACAATATGAAATTAGGTTGACAGGTTCAGGAGGGCAAGGTCTTATTACTGGAGGTATTATACTTGCTGAAGCTGCAATACTTGATGGCAAAAATGCACTTCAGTCTCAATCATACGGGCCAGAAGCAAGGGGTGGAGCTAGTAAAGCAGAAGTTATTATCAGCGATAAAGAGATTGTTTTTCCTAAGATCACTGAATGTGATTTACTTCTCGCTCTTACAAATGTTGCATGCAAAAAATATATAAAGACGCTAAAAGAAGGTGGCATTCTTGTAATTGATAGTTCAGTAGATAAACCGGATAGAAATGATATCAAAGTATATCAAATTCCAATAATTGAAACAGCAAATGAAAAACTAAAAAAGTCTATGGTAGCAAATATTGTAGCGTTGGGAGCACTTAATGAAATACTAAATCTCGTATCAGAAGAATCTTTGGAAAAAGCTGTTTTAGATAGAGTACCAAAAGGTACAGAAGAGTTAAACAGAAGTGCTTTAATTGAAGGGAGAAATTTAATTAAATAGAGAGAGGATATTGCTGATGGATCAGAATGTAATTCAAAATATTCAAGAAAGTTTTATGAATCTCAGCAAAGCACAAAAAATCATAGCAGAATATATCATAAATCACTATGATAAAGCAGCATTTATGACAGCAGCAGCTATAGGCAATCAATTGAATGTAAGCGAGTCAACAGTAGTTAGATTTGCAAATGCTCTTGGCTATGCTGGATATAAAGAATTGCAACGGGATTTGCAGGAATTAATAAGAAACAGATTGACTACCGTTCAAAGAATATCTTTATCTGATGAGCTAAATAATAGTAGCGAGTTTATCGAGAAAGTTATGGGAAAAGATATAGAAAACATGAGGAAAACAATGCTTGAAATTGATGAAACGAATTTTAATTCAGCTGTTGAAAGTGTGATTGAAGCTAACAACATCTATATACTTGGATTAAGGAGCTCGACATTTCTAGCGGGTTATTTGAATTTTTATTTGAACTTTATATTCGACAACGTAAGATTAATTCAACCTACTGCCAATGATATATTTGAACAGTTAGCTAAAATTAAGACAAACGATGTTCTGATTTGCGTTACTTTCCCAAGGTACTCAAAAAGGACGTTAGATGCTCTAGATTATGTAAATACTAAAGGTTGCAAAATTATAACATTTACCGACAGTGGGTTATCTCCAGCATATAATCGGTCGGACATATCGCTAATAGCTAAGTCGGAGATGTTATCCTTTGTAGACTCTCTAGTAGCGCCTATGAGCCTTTTAAATGCATTTATATTGGCAATAGCAAGCAAAAAAAGAGAGGACATAACTCCATATTTTGAAGAATTGGAGTCTATATGGGATAAGTATGGTACTTATAATGAATCGAATAATACAAAAAACAACTAGTTTTCTAGTTGTTTTTTGTATTATTTGCTCATAAATAATATTATCATAAATGATATAAAAGTATATTAAAATATGATATTATAATTTAGATAGTTGCAGAATACAAAATTAAAAATATATAGAGTTATCCACAGCTAAAATTAAAAATTCAATAGATTTTGCAATTAAACAATTAATTAATTATAAACATTATACTTAAGCACAGAAAAAAAGGCATAGAAAACT
>JAHDQA010000066.1 GCA_018434075.1 Tissierellaceae bacterium | reverse complement strand
TCTTATATTATCGGGATATACAGATGAGATGAAAACCTTTTTTGAAAATAGAAATAAATTTGAGTGATAAAAAAGTCACTATATAAAAAACCGCGATATCAAACGTTACAAGTTATGATTAATACTATAAAGGTCAAGAAGTCCAGCTAAGAATTGTCAATACTTAATATAAAAATATTTGATGTTCAAGTTAATCTAAAAAAGAGTATGATTAATAAACCTCTTGATATATATCAAAAGTTAGAATATATACTATGGTATTACACTAAGCAGCGATGTCGCATTTCGCTTTCAGGTAATTCATTTGATGTTCTTTCGGAGTGATAATTTGAAATTCTTTTTCATCACGCAGAATAGCAAAAACGATGTTACAAACTTTATGCATTATAGCTCCAAGAGCGACCATTTTAGGCTTGCTTTGACATTTTAACATATAATAGTCACGTAAAACTGGATTGTTGGCAGTGCCATTACGATTGATACCAATGCTTATTAAAGCAATAGTATGGATTACTCTTCTAGCAATCCGTGAGCCACGTTTTGACATGTTAATTTTAGTCCCATTAAATTTGCCAGATTGCTTTACTGCTGGATCTAGACCAAAGTAGGCAAATAGCTGTTTTGGTGAATCGAAAGCAGAAAAATATCCAATTTCAGCCATAAGGCTTAAGGCAGATAGAAATCCTGCACCTTTAATGGATTCGATTAGATGTATCTGTTTTACAAAATCAGTATCTTCATTTGCATCTACAAGTTCATGCATATTAGAAAGTATGATTGATATTTCCTCATCATACTTACGTATAAAACGGATGTATAGAAGGATACGTGAAAAATTACTACTTACGGAATACCCAAAAGTCTTTGCGGCATTTGCTGCTTCAATAATTGAAGTATACTTCTTTTGAGCATAATTAATTCCAAAGTGTGCAGTAGACCGTATAGAATTAATTATCTCCTCTTTAGAAGCACTTAAAAATGCATCTGGAGAAGTATACTTTTCCAGTAAGGTCAATGCTGTATTCGTAGTTATCTTAGAGAAGATATTTAGATACTGTGGAAATACCATTCGTAGTTCGCCCTGAAGCTTATTAACATAAGCAGAGCGATTATCCATCAAATCATAATATTCTCTTGAAAGATTTCTTAAATCAAGTGCAAGATCTGATGGTATAAGAGAAACTTTTAAATCAGGTTTTAAACCAATTAATGCAGCTTTTTTAGAATCAAATCTGTCATTATGGACTTTTCTAATATTAATATTTGTGCTATTCTTAGTGATGATAGGATTAATGATGGATACCAAAAATCCCTTATCACGAAGATAGCAGAAGAGTGGGTAATGATAAATTCCCGTGGATTCAAGGAAAATGCGACTTTCCAAAGAATACATCTCTTCTGCTTCTTTGATTTTAGAAACAGCAAGTGATAGGGAATTTAAATCAGAATGTAGAATTTTAAAAGGCTTTCCTACAAAAGTTTGATTAGGTAGTGCAATAGACATCCAGCTAAAGTCAGCACCGACATCAATCCCAACAGAGATAAATAAATCATATTTAATAATTTTAGACATGAGCAACAGCTCCTTTCTGATAGGAATCCATTTCCAAGCAATGAGTACACATCCTAGCATGTGATACGGGTATAGCCTGAGGGCTCCCAACCAGCCAAATCATAAAACCTCATTGAATGGACTAATTGACTTCATTATAGGTATAGGTCAGTAGGAACTGACTTCCCAAGGAGGTGAACATTTTTCATCCTATCCTAGAAGATTATACTTTATGATAATTCTGGAGTCTACCGGGAACTATCAGACATGTTAAGTTTAGGAGTAACATCTGATGAAGGAAAAACTCCTTCTTCTGTTACTAGAAGATAATAGAAATGTATTTTTGAAGAAATGATTAACTACATAGTCATTAGTGACTATGACATTATTATACTAGGAGGTGAATTATTATCAAATAAAGAATAAAAAAATGATAAAATCTAGCAAAGGACTTTTAAAAAAGTTCAATCAGATTATTTGTTCAATAACAAAATGAATAGGAGGCTTTTAAATTGAAGAAAAAATTAAAGAGACAATGGTTAGTTGTTATCGGTACTACAATTCTTGTTTCCAGTTTTACCGTTGCAGCCTTTGCTAATAGCCATTTCAAGCTTTTTGATAAAAGTCAGGAAGTCCATCAGAATAATTCAAACATTATTACCGAGTCAGATGA
>JAHDQA010000117.1 GCA_018434075.1 Tissierellaceae bacterium | reverse complement strand
CATTACACAAAATTTAGCAACATTAAAGGCTTAGGAGTCATAAATAATGATCCTAAGCCCTAGATTGTATTTTACTTAAGTTTATTCAGTTGTAAAACTAATTAATATTTTCTTCACCAACACCAGTTGACAAAGAACCAATTTTCATTCAACTTAAATTTCCACTTGGATTTTTAATGCTATATCTAATTCAAATATTCAAAGAAGCCTTTCTTGGTTTTCCTTCCAAGCATGTTTCCGCGAACCATCTTTCTTAGTAGTGGATGAGCTCTGTATTTTGAATCTTTAAATTCATCATACAAAACATCCATGATTGCTAAGCAAACATCTAAACCAATTAAATCTGCCAACGCTAAAGGTCCAATAGGATGATTAGCGCCTAATTTCATTGCCTCATCAATGTCTTTTGCTGTTGCAACGCCATCGGCCAATATTCCAACAGCTTCATTTATCATAGGAATAAGTATTCTGTTAACTACAAATCCTGGCGCTTCTTCAACCTCTACTGCCACTTTATCAAGATCAGCTGCCAAGTCGAATATAGCTTTCTTTGTCTCTTCAGAAGTAACAATACCTTTAATTACTTCAATTAATTTCATCACAGGGACAGGATTGAAAAAGTGCATTCCTATAACTTTATCAGGTCTGTTTGTAGCATTGGCAATCTCTGTAATTGACAATGAAGATGTATTTGTTGCAAGGATAGCTTCTTTTTTACAAACTTCATCCAATTTCTTGAAAGTCTCTTTTTTAATGTTCATATCTTCGGAAATTGCCTCAATGACTAAGTCACAGTCGCTTAAGTCATCATATGATGTAGTAATGGATATTAATGATAGAGCTTTTTCCATATCCTCTTTAGACATCTTTTCTTTTGATACCAATTTATCAAAAGCTTTCTCTACAGGTGCAATGCTAGCTCTTTTGTTGTTTTCATCAATGGATCTAACCCATACTACAACTTCATATCCTTTTTGCGCAAATACTTGCACAATTCCTAAAGCCATAGTTCCTCTACCTAATACGCCTACTTTTTTCATTTTACGCCTCCATTATTTACCCTTAAATTCAGGGTTTCTTTTTTCTACAAATGCTTTCATGCCTTCTTTTTGGTCTTCAGTAGCAAAGCAAAGGCCAAATAGGTTTTTCTCAATCTCCATTCCAGTTTCAATATCTACCTCTGCACTTCTATTTATTGCAACCTTTGAATATCTAACCGCTGGTTGTGCTTTTTGTGCGATTTTATTCGCCATCGTAATAGCTTCGTTCATGAGGTTTTCTGCATCCACCACTTTATTTACTAATCCTATTTTAAGGGCTTCATCTGCGCCTATCACATCGGTTGTAAAAATCAATTCTTTGGCTTTTGCAATTCCAACTAGTCTTTGAAGCCTATTTGTTCCGCCAAATCCAGGTGTAATACCTAATCCAACTTCAGGCTGTCCAAATTTTGCGTAGTTTGAAGCTATTCGTATGTCACAAGACATAGCTAATTCTAAGCCTCCGCCTAAAGCATATCCATTTACAGCAGCAATTGAAGGTTTCTCACAAAGTTCTATCTTTCTAAATACCTCCAGACCAGCTTGTGCAAATTTTCTCGCTTGAGCTGAGTTTAAATCCTTCATTTCTAAAATATCAGCTCCCGCAACAAAAGCTCTGCCTTCACCTGTAACTATAAAAACATTAACCTCTTCATCATTGATTAATTCATCCAACGCTTGAGAGATTTCCGATAAAACCTCTGTGTTTAAGGCATTAAGCGCATTTTGCCGATCAATAGATAAAATGCCAACAGACCCGTCTTTTTTTAAAATGATATTTTTATAATTCAAGCTATCCCTCCTCTTTGTTTATAATATATCAATCATTGTTAATTTTCAACCTAGTTTTAATAAATTATTCAGGTTTTCCTAATAATTTAAACATATTTTTCTTGTACATCTCAACTCCAGGCTGATCAAACGGATTGATTCCTTGTATATACCCAGAGATTGCACAAGCTTTTTCAAAGAAGTAAATTAAATTTCCCATATTGTATTCATCGAGTTTATCTAATTCAATTATTAAGTTTGGCACATCACCTTGAACATGCGCTTGAAGCGTACCCTTAAATGCTTTTTCATTCACATAGCTTACAGTCTTTCCTGAAAGATAATTTAATTTGTCTAAATCCATATCATCGCTTTCAATTGTCAAGTCTTTATCTAAATCTTTGATGATTAAATTAGTTTCGAATATATTTCTCTTTCCATCTTGAATCCATTGGCCCATGGAATGTAAATCAGTAGTAAAATTAACACTTGCAGGATATATGCCTTTTTTGTCTTTGCCTTCCGATTCTCCATAAAGTTGCTTCCACCATTCGGATATGAAAGATAAAGACGGTTCGTAATTAGTTAGTATTTCAATGTCTTTGCCTTTTCTATTTAATATTTGTCTTGAAGCTGAATACATATAGCATTCATTATCAAATAAATTACTATTTGAGTAAATCTTTTCAGCTTCAAAAGCTCCTTTTAAAATCTCATCGGTGTTTATACCTGAAACTGCGATTGGCAACAATCCTACTGGAGTCAACACTGAATATCGACCGCCAATATCATCGGGAATAACAAAAGTTTCATATCCATTAATCTTTGCCAGTTCCTTTAGCGAACCCCTGCTTTTATCAGTAGTGGCGATAATTCTTTCCCTTGCTTTTTCTTTTCCGTACTTTTCTTCCATGAATTTCTTAAAAAATCTAAATGCTATTGCTGGTTCAGTTGTAGTTCCTGACTTGGAAATAACATTTACGTAGACTTCTTTGTCCTTTACTACTTCAAATAAATCTGATAAATACTTCCCAGATATGTTGTTGCCTGCAAATATTACTCTAGGGCTAGTTCTCTTATCATCTTCAATCAAGTTATAAAAACTGTGATTTAAAGCCTCTATAACTGCACGAGCTCCTAAATAAGAGCCACCTATTCCAATAACTATCAAATAATCTGCATTGTTTCTAATTTCTTCCGATTTCATTAATAATCTCTGATATTCTTCCTTGTCAAAATGTAAAGATAAATCAAGCCAGCCTGTAAACTCACTTCCTTGTGCAGTTCTATTATGAAGCATGGTATGAGCTGTCTTTACTATCTGCTCCATGTTTTTATATTCGTGCTCTTTTATAAATGAATTCGAATAATCAAATTTTATTCCCATATTTTTCCTCCTCTAGTCAGTTACTTCTACCAATACCAACGCATAGTCGTCTTTTTGTTCTCCCCAGCTGTGAATAATGAATTTTTCCTCGATTTCTTGCAATAAATTATTAGGGTGATTTCTTACTGTTTCAAGCACGCCTTCAATTCCAAATTGCTTGCCGTTATAATCCATTGCTTCAGTTATTCCATCAGTGTATAAAAGTATCTTATCCCCATAGTTTAATTGTACTTCCTTTTCTTCATAATTCATCTCATCAAATAAGATCGTTATAGGATACCCTTTGATTTTTAATGGATTAACATCTTTATCATTAAATTTTATTGGATAACAATTGTGTCCTGCATTTGAGTAAGAAAAAGTATTTTTTGTCCTATTGTAAATGCCATAAAAAATTGTAAAATACTTATCTGGTTCTAATCCAAATGCTAAAAATCTCTTGTGAAGTTCTAAAAGTGCTTCAGAAGGGCTTTTTATCTCATCTTTGATGTCTCTCATCATCTGTTTTATAAACATGGTAAGCATCGAAGCGGCAATTCCATGGCCAGCTACATCGCTTATATATATTCCAATATTGTCATCATCAATGTGAAACACATCGAACATATCTCCACTTAGCATTTCTGAAGCTTTATATATATATTCAATATTCAAGTTTTCAAACATGCCTTGTCTAGGAAGTATCTTTTCTTGAACTTTTTTCGCAAATTTCAAATCTTCGCTTATGAGTTTGTTTCGTTCCAATAATTCTAATTCTAGCTTTCTTTCCCGTGTGACGTCTCTAAACACTTCTACTGCTGCAACAATATCCCCATCTGTGTTTCGTACTGGTGAACTTTTCACAGAGTAGTATTTTCCGTTTACAATCTCCTCTTTTAGAAATGTTTCACCAGAAAATATGCTTTTCAGAGTAATACAATTGACACATCTATCCGCTTTATTTAATATTTTATAACAATTTGAACCAATTATATTCTCGCCAAGATCTCTTTTCATTGCTTTATTAGCATAAATCACTATTCCATCTCTCGATACAACTCTTACCCAGTCAGCCATGCCATCTAAAACTTGATAATTCAATATTCCATGTTGAAACATTGTCAGTTTATCATTTAATTTATTATCATTTTCAAACACAAAATCACCCCGCGGTTTAGAAACTATACCTCATAATTGACTTTTTGCTGCTCATCTTCTAAATATCTAGCTAACGCGTAAATACAGTCTGATAATCTATTAACGTATTTTATTAGATTTTCATCGACATATTCTTCTTTCGATAGAGAAATAATCCTTCTTTCAGCTCTCCTACAAATAGTCCTAGCTACGTGTAGATGAGCAGACTGTTTATTTGACCCGGGAATGATAAAGCCTGTTGGATTGTTTATTTTCCCCATATATTCGTCTATTACTTTCTCAAGAAATGCTATGTCCTCTTCTTTTACTCTATACTTGATTTTTTCTTGGTCAATTGTAGCTAAATTAGATGCTACAACAAAAAGCTTATTTTGGATCTTAAATAGGATTTCTTTTATGTTCTCATCCTCTACATAATTCTTTGCTAATCCTATAAAGCTGCCAAGTTCATCAACAGTACCATAGCTCTCAACTCTTATATCGTCTTTGTAAACTCTTGTATTGTCAAATAAAGAGGTTGTACCTTTGTCACCTGTTTTAGTATAAATTCCCATATTATCACCTTTCCTTTGTTGGTTTGGGGCCAAAAAATTGATAATAATCAACCTTTATCCTTCCATTATACAGCTTTCTCTTTCGGTCTGCTTTTCTACCAAAATAATGTTCAAAGTCCTCATCGTTTGTGATAACATATATTGACCATTTGTCTAGTTCTCTAAATTTATTGCCAAAATCAATATAAAGCTGTCTAACTTCGTCGTCATCCCCCATTCTCACACCATATGGGGGATTGGTTATTAAAACTCCATATTCATTTTTTATATCAACATCTCTCATATCTTTGACAAAAAAAGTTATCTCATCTTCTAATCCTAAATTCGCTAAATTATCTCTTGCAATCAATATTGACTTCTTATCGATGTCACTTCCCATAATCCTAAGCTTTGTACTATGTTTTATTGAATTTCGCGCTTTTACTCTTTCTGCTTTCACAATTTCTTTTGGAAATACTTCCCATGCCTCAAAATCAAATTTTCTATCCAACCCGGGAGCAATATTCTTGCCAATTAGCAAAGCTTCTATTAGTATAGTTCCCGATCCACAGAAAGGATCGTATAAAAGCCTTTCATTATTCCAATAGCTTAGCATCACTAAACTTGCAGCAAGAGTCTCTTTAATAGGGGCTAAATTTGCTCTATTTCGATATCCTCTCTTATGAAGTCCCTCACCAGATGTATCAAGTGTAAGTGTTGCTATGTCTTTATTTAGTGACACTTCTACTTTAAATCTAGCTCCAGTTTTTGAAAACCACTCCACCGCATAGTTTTCCTTTAGTCTTTCTACTATAGCTTTCTCTACTATACTTTGGCAATCAGAAATACTGAATAGTTTTGAATTTAAACTTTTTCCAGAAATCATAAAATTGCCATCTATATCTATCCATTCTTCCCATGGAAGCTCTTTAGTTTTGTCAAATAATTCAGTAAAAGTAGTAGCTTTAAATTCTCCCACTTTTATAGATATTCTTTCTGCAGTTCTCAGCCATATATTCAATTTTGCTACATCTTCTATCTCGCCTTTAATTGTTATCCTGCCATTTTCAACTTCAAATTCTTCATATCCTAAATCAATTAGTTCTCTCTTTGTCAAAGCTTCTAATCCAAAAGTGGTTGAAGCTATTATATCAATTTTTTTCAATTATTCCCACCTCATATATATATTATACTTAAAATTTCACTTAATACCATTTATTTGTTGTAATAAAAATTTTTTTGGGTATTAATCAAAAGGAGTATTTATTATAAAAATGAAAATTAATTAGGAGGGATATTATGAGTATAGGAAATTTTTATCAAACAGGAGATTTTAAAGGTGAAAAACACGTACCAGTTATCCATGCACCAGAAGTTGTTAAAAAAGGTGAAAAAATTGAAGTCAAAGTTTTAATCGGAGAAGAAATACCTCATCCAAATACACTTGAGCACCACATAGCATGGATTAAATTGTATTTTAGACCAGAAGGGGCTAAATTCCCTATTGAGCTAGGAACATATGAGTTTAATTCACATGGAGAGTCAGATATATTTACAGAACCATGTGTGATATCAGTATTTAGCACTACACAACCAGGTACATTATATGCAACAAGCTATTGTAATATTCATGGCTTGTGGGAAAATGCAGTAGATATAAAAGTTGAGTGATATTAGACTTGACAATGACATATTTATATATTAGTATGGTGTTAATTGAAAATTAGGCGATGAAAGACTTTAGTAGAGACTATGTTGAGCTTTTAGAGAGCTAGTGTATGGTGAAAACTAGCAGCGATATAGTACTCGAATTACAATCTTGAGTTTTAAGGGATATCACACCATACGTGTAAGAGGCTTTGAGCGAATTAAGGTGGTACCACGGGTCTTCTCGTCCTTTAGATGAGAAGACCCTTATTTTTATTTTTGGAGGGATAGATTTGGACAATGTTTTTGATATTTTAAGCGAAAGAGGTTACATAGACCAAGTTACTCATGAAGAAGAGTTAAAAGAATTACTCGGAAAAGAAAAAGTTACATTTTATATAGGCTTTGATGCGACTGCCGACAGCCTAACTTTAGGCCATTTCCTACAAATCATGGTCATGACACATATGCAAAGAGCAGGACATAAACCCATAGCACTAATCGGCGGAGGAACCACTATGATAGGTGATCCTTCAGGAAAATCTGATATGAGGAGAGTCCTTACAAGAGATATAATAGATTACAACGCAAATAGGTTTAAAGATCAACTTTCTAGATTTCTAGACTTCTCGCCTGGAAATGCTATTATGGTCAACAATGCTGATTGGCTATTGGAATTAAAATTTGTAGATTTTATGAGAGAAATTGGTGTTCACTTTTCAGTAAACAGAATGCTAACTTTTGATTGTTATAAAAATAGATTGGAAAAGGGTCTTACATTTTTTGAGTTTGGTTACATGTTAATGCAAAGCTATGATTTCTTACACCTTTATAGGAATTACAATTGTAAACTTCAACTAGGCGGAAGCGATCAATGGTCAAATATTATTGGTGGTTATGAATTAGTAAGAAAACTTGAGAACGATACAGTATATGGCATGACATTCCAACTGTTGACCACAGCATCTGGCAATAAAATGGGCAAAACTGAAAAGGGAACTATTTGGCTTGATAAAGACAAAACTTCACCATTTGATTTCTATCAGTATCTAAGAAATACAGATGACAGAGATGTCAAGAAGTTCTTGTATCTATTGACATTTTTACCTAAAGAAGAAATTGAAGATTTGACAAAAGAAGGTGGCGAGAGTTTAAACAAGGCAAAAGAGGTATTGGCTTATGAAGTAACAAAGATGGTTCATGGAAAGGAAGAAGCTGATTCTGCTTTAAAAGCTGCTAGAGCATTGTTTTCAAATGGGCAGGATGAGGGCTCTATACCACATACTGTAATGGATAAGTCCATATTTGAAAACGGTATAAACATAATCGATTTGCTATTTGACATAAAATTGATCAAATCAAAAAGTGAAGGAAGAAGACTAATAGAGCAAGGTGGAATTAGTTTAAATGGCATTAAAGTGGAATCAATCGATAAAATAGTAACATTGTTAGATTTCACCGATGATAAACTAATGATAAAAAAAGGGAAAAAACAATATCATCAAATTAGATTATAATGTGGAAAATTCCACATTATAATTTTTATTAATATTTGATAAATATGTATCAATTTTGTGCTTTTACCCTTGATTAAAAAAATTTAAGGTTTATAATAATATTTGGGGATAAATATTTTAGTTTTTTTAACGAAGAAGGTTATTTTTTTAACATTTATTGAGGGGTGAATTTTTTGAATAACGGTATGAATTTTGATTTAAGCGAAAAACAGGCTCTTATGAGAAAACTGTTTCGTGAATTTGCAGAAAAAGAAGTAAAACCTCTAGCAGCAGAAATTGATGAAGAAGAGAGATTTCCAATAGAGAACGTAAAGAAAATGGCAGAAATAGGTATGATGGGAATACCTTTTGAAAGCAAATACGGTGGTTCAGATGGAGATAATTTATCATATATTTTAGCTGTAGAAGAGCTTTCAAAAGTATGTGCAACAACAGGTGTAATTCTATCAGCTCACACATCTCTTTGCTGCAATCCAATCTATACTTATGGCACTGAAGAGCAAAAGATGAAATACTTGGTGCCTTTGGCAAAAGGAGAAAAACTTGGCGCATTTGGTCTTACAGAACCAAACGCTGGATCAGATGCCGCAATGCAACAAACAACTGCTATCAAAGAAGGCGACTATTATAAAATAAACGGGTCAAAAATCTTTATAACCAATGGTGGTTATGCAGATATCTACATTATCTTTGCAATGACTGATAAGCAAAAAGGAACTAGAGGCATATCGGCATTCATCGTTGAAAAAGGCATGGAAGGTTTCTCAATCGGCAAGATCGAAAAAAAACTTGGAATTCATGGTAGTTCAACTGCTGAATTGATTTTCAAAGACCTTTATGTGCCTAAAGAAAATCTATTAGGTCAAGAAGGAAAAGGTTTTGGAATAGCTATGTCAACTCTTGACGGTGGAAGAATTGGTATCGCTGCTCAAGCTGTTGGAATTGCACAAGGAGCTTTAAACGAAACTATAAAATACACAAAAGAGAGAAAACAATTTGGAAGACCTATTTCAGCTTTCCAAAACACTCAATTTGTAATCGCAGATTTGCAGACAAAAATAGATGCTGCAAGACTTTTAGTTTATAGAGCTGCTTATTTGAAAGATACTAATCAAAACTATACTTCTGAAGCTGCAATGGCAAAACTATTTGCTGCTGAAGTAGCTATGGAAACCACTACAAAAGCTGTTCAGCTACACGGTGGATATGGATACACGAGAGATTATCCAGTAGAAAGAATGTTCAGAGATGCTAAAATAACTGAAATCTATGAAGGTACATCTGAAATTCAAAGATTAGTAATATCAAATAAATTATTAAAATGATAGGAGTCGATTATGAATATACTAGTATTATTAAAACAAGTTCCAGATACAACTGAAATGCAAATAGATAAAGAAACTGGGACACTAATAAGAACAGGTGTTCCAACTATAACAAATCCTGATGACTTAGCAGGGTTTGAGATGGCTTTAAGAATAAAAGATGAAAAAGGCGCAAAAGTAACATGCATCACCATGGGACCTCCTCAAGCAAAAAGCATGCTTAGAGAATTATATGCAATGGGTGCTGACGAATGTATTTTAGTAAGCGATCCAAAATTTGGCGGCGCTGATACATGGGCAACTTCCAATACTTTAGCTGCTGTCATAAGACAATTGGACTATGATCTTATTATAGCTGGTAGACAAGCAATTGATGGAGATACAGCACAAGTTGGTCCACAAACAGCAGAAAAATTGGGAATTCCACAAATAACTTATGTTGATGACATATTAGATATAACCGATGAAAAAATAAGAGTAAAAAAAGCTCTTGAAAATAGCTATGAAGTGCTTGAATGTTCACTTCCTTGCTTAATCACTACATTGAGCACAATTGCTACACCAAGGTATATGACTGTCAAGGGAATAAGTCATGCTTTTGAAAAGGACATCAAGGTTGTCACATTCAACGATATTGACATAGATCCTTCAATAATAGGCTTAAAGGGATCTCCTACAAAAGTAAAGAAGACCTTTACAAAAGAAGCTCATAAAAATTCTGATGTATTGGAATTAGATCCAAAGACAACCGCTAGAAAAATTGTTGAAACGCTAATAGATTTTAAGTTTATTGGTAAATAAGGAGATTGAGATATGGATATAAAAGAATATAGAGATATATATGTATTTTGCGAGGAAAAAGATGGAGCTATAAATGACGCTTCTTTGGAGTTGTTAGGTGAAGCTCGTAGATTAGTGGAAAACAGACCTCAACTTGGCTATAAAGTAGTTGGAGTTGCAATCGGAAATTTAAGTGAAGATTTAATAAAAGAAATTGGATATCACGGCGCAGATAAAATTATTTGGCTGTACAACAAAGATATCAATCACTACAGCACTGAAATATTCACTACTCTATTTGTAGATGAAGTGATAAAAAAAGATAAGCCAGACATCGTGCTAATTCCGGCGACAGTAATGGGAAGAGATTTAGCTCCTAGAATTGCTGCTAGATGCGATACAGGTTTAACAGCAGATGCTACTAAACTTGAATTCGACCCTGAAAATGAAAATTCATCATTGCTCTATGTTACAAGACCAGCATTTGGAGGAAATCTATTTGGGACTATTATTAATGAGACAAAGAGGCCTCAAATGACTACAATAAGACCTGGAGTAATGGAAAAATTGCCAAAGGATACATCTAGACAATTTGAAATAGACAAAAGAGAAGTTTCAATTGTAAATATAAATGATCCAGTAAAATTAGTCGAAGTTCTTCCAAGAGATCATATGGCTGTAGATATTACAAAAGCTGACATAATAATCTCAGGCGGTCGTGGAATTGGCGACAATTTCCATATTCTCGAAGAATGCGCTAAGATGATTGGAGCAGAAGTTGGAGCTTCTAGAGGAGCTGTTGACAAAGGTTATATATCAAAAGACCATCAGGTTGGTCAAACTGGCAAAACCGTAAGACCTAAAGTTTATATCGCTTGCGGTATTTCAGGAGCCGTTCAGCACTTGGCTGGCATGGAAAAATCAGATTTTATAATCGCAATCAACAAAGATCCTGATGCACCAATATTCAGCGTCGCAAATATAGGATTTGTCGGGGATGCTTTAGAAATAGTTCCCCTTATTACAGAAGAAATAAAAAGATATAGAGAAAGACCATATTAGAATATTCAAAAATATAGCGGGTGCAGTGCACTCGCTATATCAATGTTATCGCTCCCATCAACCCATAAGATTCTTTATCTCGTCGATAAGAATGCAAAAATTGAGTTGAATAAGTAGATAAATTTATATCAACAATATTTTCCTGTTTCAACCCTTTATCTATTAATAATTGTTTATTAATGCCTTTTATGTCTATTAAATACTTAGTCTTATTTTTAATAGCTGAAAAATCCGATATGTTTGAAAATCTTTCCTTAAACATTAAATAAACGTCTTCTTCTACCTCAAAATCTTCTTTACTTATTGAGGGTCCTAATACTGCTATTAAATCAATAGGAATAGATGAGAAATTGTCTATCATCATATCTATAGCTTTTCTAGCGATTGTTTTTAAAGTACCTCGCCAACCTGAGTGTATATTAGCATGAACTTTGTTGATTGGATCATAAATAATAATTGGAGTGCAATCAGCAAATCTAGTGATAAGTCCAATCCCTTTTTCTTTCGTCATAAGACCATCTGTGTCATCAAAATACCTTCCTGTATCATTTTCCAAGCCCTCTTCAATTCTATTAATTATTTTTATATTGTCGCCGTGGACTTGATATCCATTGAAAAGCATGGCAGGCCTTTTACCTAAAAAATCATACACCTTTTCCAGATTACTATTAACTATTGCAGGATTTTTTGTCGTTTTTAAACCCAAGTCCATGTCTTTGGTAGTAAAGCAATGATTTAATCCCATTTCTTTTAATTCTTTTACATATATAAAATTATGTTTATTATATTCAACAATTTCGTAGTTCAAATTACTCCTCCTAAACTCATATTATTCCAATTTCTCTCAGAATATCTATAAATTGCTTAGTCATCCTAGCAGTAAAACCCCAAATAATATAGTCTCCATATTGGTAAAAAAGAACTATGTGCTTGCCTTCTCTGAAATTATAATCACGTCCCTTAGGAATAAGTTCATAAGGAAATGAGTCATTCCCCTCGGTCTTTAATGCGAGTTCAAAAATCATCGGTTCGTGAGTTAGAAAATAATCTAAAGGAACTGCGAAAATATGATCTACTTCTTCTTCATTAGGCTTAATATCTTCTAACTTTATGTCTTTAAGTTCACCTAAAAAGCAGTGAATAGTAAAATTTGCATAGGATATTAGATAGTCAAGTTCTCCTATTATATTGATGTTCTTCTCGTCTATATTTAATTCTTCAACTGTTTCCCTAATGACTGCTTGTTTATAAGTTTCATTCCCTTCGACTTTTCCACCTGGAAAGGATATTTCTCCAGGTTGTGCGATAAGCGTAGATGCTCTTAATTCGTATATAATATGCCATTTTTCATTAATTTTCAATAAAGGTATCAAAACAGAATATTTGTTTTTTATATCTATTGGCTGAGGTATTCGCGATTTCAATTTTCTTTTTAATTCATCAATATCCATATTACACCTCCATGCCTTTAATTAAATCATATGCTACATTAAGCAAGATATCTTCTTTCCTAAAAACATTTGTTATATTGGCTTTCTCCAAAATCTTCTCGAATCTACTAGTTTGAGTAGGAATAATCAAATTAGGTTCTTTTCTTATTATTTCTAAACATTCTTCAAAATCATAAATCTTATATTTCTCTACTCTATAATACGCTAACAAAACTTCCAACAAATTTAATACAAAATCTTCATAGTCGTAGTTCCCCTTTAATTCAAGCAATTTTGAGATTTTAGGGATGATTACTTCAAAAAATAATCTTTTATTTGGTTCATCTGTGACATTTAGAGCATTAGCTATTGAATTTATCGTTGGTTTTCTAGTATTCTTCAATATATCAAAGTAATATTCTTCTCCAAGAGGCTTAAAATAGTATTTATTTCCCTTTAATCCCTTAATTTCTTTAATTGCATCAAAATAACCCAGTTTCATGTTTGAAACTGCAATGTCTTTTTCATAAGTAAATGAATTACCTATATTCTCAGATGGCGAAATTGTCAATATGTTGTATTTGTCATCCGGCACTTTTCTCGCTATACCTAAAGCATTTGTTCTGATTATAATCATGTCGCTATATCCTCTTTCGACTAACATGTCAAAAGGGAGGTTGTTGTAGTACCCACCATCTAAAAAAAGCTTACCATTAATTCTCTCTTTTTTGAAAACAGGTAAATAGCAAGATGCCAATATATAATTTTTGAGCTCTCCTGTTGGTATATCCTCTTTAAATAATTTTAACGGTTTCAAATCCGAGATATTAACTGTTACCAATCCATAATCCATATTTGATTTTCTTATTTTATCTTCATCAATATATTGATCTAAGAGGTTTTTTAATGGAGTTATGTCAAATCCTCCATCTTGAATTATTTCTCTAAGCTTCTTCAATAAAATACTCAAGTCTTCCTTATTCAATCTTAACTCTTTAAGTCTATTGATTTCTTCTTCGTTAGCTTTTATGATGTCAGTGTAATTAACATTTTCCCATAGTTCATACGCTTTATCAAAATCACCTTGGGCAATCATTGCTCCATTTATAGCGCCGACTGATGTCCCTACAATAGCACCTATGTCGAATTCGTTCTCTAAAATCGCTTTGTAAGCGCCTATGTGATAAGCACCCTTTGCACCTCCGCCTTCTAATACAACTCCATGCATACATTTAACCTCCTTAGTATATATTTAGTATATACCCATATTATATTAATATATATTAATATATTTTTATGTTATAATACTTTTTGATAGGGAGGTTTTAGAATGACGACTAGGAAAAGTTGGAATCAATATTTTATGGAAATTACTGAAATGGTTGCGTCAAGATCAACTTGTGATAGAGCCTTTGTCGGCTGTGTCATCGTTAATGATGATCACAGAATTGTATCAACTGGATACAATGGATCAGTTGCAGGAAATCCTCACTGTGATGACGTCGGACATACAATTAGAGATAACCATTGTATTGCGACCATACATGCCGAAATGAATGCACTTTTATATTGTGCTAAAGAAGGCATTTCCGTTAAAAACTGCAATGCCTATGTAACTCATTTCCCTTGCTTAAACTGCACTAAGGCTCTTATACAAGCAGGGATAAAAAAAATATACTATAAATATGAATACAATGTGGATGAATATGCTCTCTACTTGTTAAAAAACAACAAAGTAGCCATTGAAAAATTAGAGTAACTTAGAATTCTTTGCCAGTTTATCCGCTTCTTCATTAAATTCATCACCTGAATGTGCCTTAACTTTTACAAATTTTACTTCCAATTTGTCTTTTATTTCATCATAAAATTCTTTGTAGGCTTTTGTTCCCTTTTTATTTGCTTTCCACTTGCCAAGGGCCCAGTTCTCTATTCCCATGTAATCATAGTGAAGAACTAGCTTCTTCACTTTGTTTTTTAGTGCCCATCTCATGACAGCTTCTGCCCCTTTGATTTCACCAGCCACATTTCGCATAGATGCTAAATCTTTATCATCAAACCTTTGTGAAAATGTTAGCTTTCTACCATCATAAAATATTACTGCTCCAAATCCAAAAGTATGAGTTTCAATGTCAAAACTTCCGTCTATATATGCAACAGCAATATCTGAACTTAACTCCATATCGATGTTATTGTCATCATTAAAATCATTATTTATAAAAGAAAGTGCTTCCTCATAAGTTTTGAATTTCTTGTATTCTGCTCCGCTAAAACCTTCTACTTCCCTTTTGCAATCATCCCAAGTGTCGTATATACCAATGTGCTTGCCTTTTTTAACTGCGTAAAACATAGTTCACCTCTAATAGTTTATTAATTTATAATATATCTTCTCAGGTTAAATATCAAGTAAATATGGGCATAAAATCCACATTGTATGTTATATTTGTGTCAATTTTACTATAATTATTAATTTTCTGTTAATTGATATTGTAATCAATCCATATTTCTGCTAAAATGATATTAATTGATTCAAACGTTTTCATTTGAGTCAAAATATAATTGAGGAGGTAAGCTATGGAACTTTTTGCCGAGATTAATAAGATGGTAAATAATGTAGTATGGGGACCGCCAATGCTAATACTACTAGTAGGAACTGGAATTTATTTAACTATCAGAACAAAATTTTTCTCAATTACCAAATTAGGCTATATACTAAAGAACACACTTTTAAAAATTCTTTCAAAGGAACAAAAAGGAGAAGGAGAAGTAACTGCATTTCAAGCAGTAGCGACAGCTCTTGCTGCAACAGTAGGAACTGGAAATATTGCTGGTGTTGCAACAGCTATTGCAACTGGTGGACCTGGAGCAGTTTTCTGGATGTGGGTTTCGGCTATTTTCGGCATGACCACAAAATTTGCTGAAGTAGTTTTATCAGTTAATTTTAGAGAAAAAACTGCAGATGGCAGATATGTAGGTGGACCTATGTATTACATCACAAATGGACTTCATATGAAATGGCTCGCAGTTATATTCGCAATCTTTGGTTCTATTGCAGCATTTGGTATAGGCAATATGGTACAAGCAAACTCTGTTGCCGCTGCACTTGAAGAGTCCTTTAAGGTACCTCCATTAGCAACAGGATTTGTACTTGCTATAATTACTGCTCTAGTAATAATTGGGGGATTAAAAAGAATTGGTGCTGTTACAGAAAAGTTAGTACCTTTCATGGCTGCAATATACATCATAGGAGCTCTTGTCATCATATTCGGAAATATAACACATATTCCTGAAGCATTTGGTCTGATATTTAAACATGCTTTTACTCCTACTGCTGCTGTAGGTGGATTTGCTGGTTCTACCGTAAGATTAGCTATGACAAAAGGAGTTGCAAGAGGTGTATTTTCTAATGAAGCTGGTTTGGGTTCTGCTCCTATAGCTCATGCTGCAGCTACAACAGATCACCCAGTTAGACAAGGTTTATGGGGAGTATTTGAAGTATTCATGGATACAATTGTAATCTGTTCATTGACAGCTTTGGCAATAATGGTATCAGGCCTTTGGGATAGTGGTGCATCTGGAGCTGTATTGACTACAAAAGCATTTAATGAGTCAATCCCTGGTGGTGGATATATTGTAACAATAGGAATTATGTTATTTGCTTTTTCAACAATTCTTGGATGGAGCTACTACGGAGAAAGATGCATGGAATATCTATTTGGACCAAAAGCTATTACCCCTTATAGAATAATTTACATTCCATTCATAATAATAGGTTCTGTTGGTGGTTTGGAATTAATTTGGGATCTTGCTGATACTCTAAATGGTCTGATGGCTATTCCAAACTTAATCGGTGTCCTAATGTTAAGTGGAACTGTATTTAAATTGACTAAAGAATTCTTTGAAAAAGAAGGTTTAACTAAAAAATAAGAAGTGGGTTAAGCCACTTCTTATTTTTACATTGAATGGGCTACTCTACTCGCTGCTGCCGCAGCTAATGCTGCAACTAAATCATCTAAGAATGTATTGCATATCTCTCTTTTTTCATTATCTAATTCTCCAATAATGCCTAGTTTTACTTTATCTAAATAACCAAAGTTTGTAAGTCCTATAGTGCCATATACATTTACTATTGACAATGGCAGTATCTCATCAATCCCATAAAGACCTTCATCCGATAATATAATTGATTGTATTGGCTCAGGAAGTAACTTCTTCTCAGCCAATTCATCTAATGCAATTCCTGTTAAAACTGCATGGATTATTTCTCTTTTAGAAAGTACTGCATCTAAGCTTTCTAAACACATTTCAACAGTTAAATTGTCATGATAATCCTTTTGGAGTTCATAAACTATGTCTGCTATATCTTTTAGTTCAACTCCCCTCTTTTTTAAAGCTTCTATTGTCATTTGTTTTAGCTCATCCGAATCATATTTGTGCTTGTACATGCTTTTCTCTTTCACCATATAATCGCCTCCTCTCATAATTCTACCCATTTCTTTTTTAGAATACTTATAAATTTGAATTTTAATCTAAAAAAATGTATAATAGTATTACATATTAAGAAAGGAGTGATGAAAGTGAAAAAGTACATGATAATACTATTGTCTGTATTGGTTCTTTCACTTGTCCTTGTTGGATGCAGTAGTGATTCAAGTGATGAAGTGACATATAAAGACGGGACATATGAAGGCCAAGGCGAAGGAATGCATCCTTTAAAAGTTTCTGTTGAAGTAAAAGATGGTAAAATTGCATCAGTGACTGTTATTGAACAACAAGAAACAGAAGGAGTTGCAGATCCAGCTCTTGAACAAATACCAGCAGCAATTGTAGAGAAAAACTCAACTGATGTTGATGTTGTTTCTGGCGCAACGCTAACAAGCAACGGCATCATTGAAGCAGTTAACAATGCTTTAGAACAAGCGAAATAATTAAATAGACAGGCTCAAAATCTTTTGAGCCTGTCATTTTTTATATAGCTTAGCTCCTGCTTCAATTATAGCTTTCTTAGCAAGTATCTCTAAAGCATCTACATATTTTATTTTTTCTTTGAATTCATACATATCAACAGCGACAGATAGTTCTGTACATCCTATTATGAAAACTTGCACGCCGTCATTTTTCATGTTAATAAATTCTCTATATAAATTTTCTAATTCATTGTCATATATGCCCATTTTTATATTGTAAATTAACTTCATTACTTCTCTCTGCCCTTCTATCGAAGGAACAAGATAATCTATTTTTTCCCTTTCCAATACTCTTTGATAAACTTTTCCCATGATAGTCCCATCTGTCCCTAATATTCCAACTTTCTCATTTTTATACTCTGTCTTTACTTTTTCAACAGCAGCTTCTATCATGCTAAGTAATGGTATGTTTATCTCCTTTACAATGTCTTCATAAAAATAATGTGCATTATTACATGGCATTATTAGAAAATCTGCACCCATTTTTTCAAGTTTCTTAGCAGATTTAATTAATTCCGGTCTTGGGTCTCTCCCTGTTCCGAGTACAAATTGAGTTCTATCTGGTATTCTAGTATTATTGTCAATGAGTATCGGCGGATGGTCTTGATCAGACGAAGCTGATGTATTCAATACTATTTTTTCAAATAATTTTACTGTCGCTAAAGGACCCATGCCCCCAATTATTCCTATTGTTTTCATATTTCTCCTTCTCTTACTAATTATTAGATATTGCATTTCCATATGTCTTTGATATTTTCATGTACCCATCTGTCATTTGTACTGAACCATCAGCAAAAACCCAAATAGCTTCTAGATTATCAATTGATTCTACTAATTTTTTGCTCTCTTCAAATGGCAACAAAAAAACTTCGGTTGAATAAAAATCTGCTTCTCCAGAATTTGGCGTGATGACTGTTACCGCTCTATAGTACGCAGCAGGCATCAAGGTGTCTGGATCTATAATGTGATGCATTCTTTCACCATTATAAATATAGTATCTTTGGTAATCACCTGAGCTAACCACAGATAGATCGTTAATAAATACAGTATCCAATACTTTATTCTCGTCTGTCAAAATGTCTTTATTAGGATCTTGTATGCCTATTCCCCATTTATCTCTATTACCGTCTAATGGTTTTCCTACAGCTTTCACGTTTCCTCCAGAACTCATAATAAACGAGCTAAAACCTTCTTTTTTTATTTCTTCCACAACTATTTCAGTCGCATAACCTTTTGCTATAGCTCCAACATCAAGTTTCATATTAGGATCTTCTAGATATACTGTGCTATTTTTTTCATCAATAATAACTTTATTTATATCAGTATGCTCATTTGCCATCTTCAGCTCTTCCATTGATGGAATTTTTGCATTCTCTGGATCTAATTCCGCCTCATCCCTGTATTTAGCCCAAACATCTAAAACACTTCCAAATGCTATATTAGTTCTTTGTTTGTTTCTAAAATACATTTCTTTTGAAAATTTAATTAAGTCAATTATCTCTTTATCTACTTTTACAGGTTGTTTACCAGCATTGTCGTTAATAGTCTTTATGTTGTTCAAACCTTCGTAGTTATTATACCTATCGTAGAGTTTGTGAAGTTCTAACATCCTATCATGCATTATCTTTGTATAATTTCTAAATTCATCTTCAGTTTCTGTATAACCTACAATTTGTATAACTGTATCAAATGTATCGAAAAATGTCTCTGTGTACTTTGTATAACTTGTTTTATTTGTGCATCCACTCAAAGTAGAGACAAAAATTGCTAAAACTAAAATATATGAAATCTTTTTGTTCACTCTATCACCCCGAATAATCATACCAAAAAAAGAGTAACTTTTCAAATTAAAAACTCCCTCATTTGTTAACTAAACTATAATAATAGGTAGGCTACATAGTATTCTATGTATGTTCTACCTATTATTTTTGTACTTAATTATGTTATAAACATCATTGATTATTATTAGTATATATAGTATATTATGTATAAGAATTATTTGGTATT
>JAHDQA010000056.1 GCA_018434075.1 Tissierellaceae bacterium | reverse complement strand
TTGTTCTCTCATGTTTAACTCAATCTTTTTAAATGTCATCACCTCATTTTTGTATTCAGAAGTTTATTATACAATATTTTTATATTTTTGGGACATAATCATAAATGGTATAATGAGACATTATCATAAAAGATTCACTTTAAATTTGGGTAATATAAATATGTATTGAATTTAAGAAGTCTTTCTACTATAATATAATATATCAAAAGGGAGTAGCTAGTAAAATGATAGTCGTCAATACGGTGTATACCCGGCTATCACCTATCTTTTAAGGTAGCAAGACTTTTGTTCATATTTATGGACAAGAGTCTTTTTTTCTATTTGATTATGAATATTACTTAACGAAAGAGGTGTTAATTGATGAATTGGCATGAGAAAAGTATCGAAGAAGTCCTAAAAGAATTGAGTGTGGATTCTAAAAAGGGACTTGACACTGAGAGTGCTAAAGAAAGGCTTGAAAAATACGGGCCAAATGAGCTTAAGGAAGAAAAAGGCAGAAGTTTTTTTAAAAAGTTGTTAGCACAATTTAGTGATTTCTTAGTATTAATTTTAATTGCCGCTGCATTGGTTTCTTTCTTTATTGGAGAAACTCAAGATGCAATAGTAATACTGGCGATTGTTGTTATCAATGCAATGCTAGGTCTTTACCAAGAAGGAAAGGCTGAGAAAGCATTAGATGCGCTAAAGAAAATGGCCTCGCCCACTGCTAAAGTAATAAGAGATGGCAAGACCATTGAAGTTGATTCAAGAGAATTAGTCCCTGGGGACATCGTAATTCTCGAAACAGGGGATATTGTTCCTGCAGACTTGAGAATCATTGATTCAAAAAATCTAAAAATTGATGAGGCATCTCTCACAGGTGAATCAGTCGCTGTAGAAAAAGATGCAAATAGAGTGTTGGAAGGAGATATATCGTTAGGCGACAGAGTTAACATGGCATATATGAGTACTATTGTGACCTATGGTAGAGGCAAAGGTGTTGTAGTAGGAACAGGTGCAAATACTGAAATAGGTAAAATTGCCACAATGATCCAATCGTACGAAGATGAATCAACTCCTCTCCAAAAGAAATTAAATCAGCTAGGCAAAGTACTTGGTATAGCAACGATATTAATTTGCATTATCGTATTTGCCGATGGCTTGATTCAAGGTAGAGATCCATTGGAGATGTTTATGGTTAGTGTAAGCCTTGCAGTAGCAGCTATACCTGAAGGATTGCCCGCAATTGTAACCATAGTGCTTGCTATTGGCATGAATAAAATGGTAAAGAGAAATGCTATAGTAAAAAAATTGCTAGCAGTTGAAACCCTAGGTGCTACTTCTGTTATATGTACAGATAAAACTGGAACTTTAACACAAAATGAAATGACAGTAGTAAAAATATACACAAATGATAAGGTGATTGATGTCGAAGGTGTTGGATATGAACCTAAGGGAGATTTCAAATTAGGTGAAGAAAAAATATCTCCACTTGATGATAAAAACGTCCAAAGTTTGTTGTTAATGGGTGCATTGGTAAATGATGCAGAACTTGTAGAAAATGGCGGTCAATATAAAATAGTTGGAGACCCTACTGAAGGCGCATTGGTAACATTAGCTGCAAAAGGCGGCATTGATGTAGATTCTTTGAATGAGAAATACCCTAGAATTCAAGAGATACCTTTCGATGCATCAAGAAAAATGATGACTACTTTCCACGAAGGATATTTTGAAGATAAGATAACAGCTATTACAAAAGGAGCTCCTGATTTATTAATTCAAAAATGTTCTCATATCCTTTTAAATGGTGAAGTAGTTCCTTTTACTGAGGAACTTAAAAAGAAAGTTTTGGATACTAATATAAACTTCTCAAAACAAGCATTGAGAGTATTGGCAGTTGCTTATAAAGTGTTTGATAAACTCCCTGACAATCTAGATCCTGAAAATATCGAAAAAGACATGATTTTTGTTGGTTTATCGGGCATGATAGACCCTCTAAGACCAGAAGCAAAAGAAGCCATCAAATTGTGTAAAAAAGCAGGAATTGATATCAAAGTTATCACTGGAGATTACAAAGAAACTGCATTTGCCATAGCAAGGGATTTGGGTTTAGTAGAATCTGAAGATGAAGCGATGATGGGAGAAGAATTAAATAAGATTTCAGATGAAGAATTAAGAGAAGTTGTAAAAAGAGTAAAAGTATTTGCAAGGGTTTCTCCTGAACATAAAGTAAGGATTGTAAATGCATTAAAAGAAAATGGTGAAATCACTGCAATGACTGGCGATGGAGTTAACGATGCTCTAGCTATAAAGAAAGCAGATATAGGTATTTCGATGGGCATAACTGGAACAGACGTTGCAAAGAATACAGCTGATATGATTTTAACAGATGATAACTTTGCAAGTATTGTGTCTGCAGTTGAAGAAGGTAGAATTATATTTAGCAATATAAAGAAATTCGTATTCTTCTTGTTGTCCTGTAATATAGGTGAGATTTTATTGGTATTTTTAAGTATCGCTGTATTTAACTGGCCAATACCATTGTTGCCAATACAGCTTTTGTGGATAAACTTAGTAACTGATAGTTTCCCTGCTCTAGCATTAGGTGTGGAGAAAGGTGAGCCAGATATAATGAATCATCCTCCAAGAAATACAGATGAGCCAATTCTCGATAGGAGAATGCTTTTAGGTGTATCATTCCAGAGTTTAGCTATCGCAGCAGCATCGTTGTTATCATTTTGGTGGGCACAAAACACTTTTGGTAGTGAAGACTTAGTCATTGTTAGAACAGTAGTATTTACGACATTGATAACTGCAGAACTGTTGAGAGCTTATTCTAGTAGATCACAAAAATACACTCTATTTAGAATAGGATTTTTCTCAAATAGGCAGATGGTATTAGCAACTCTCGGAGCATTTGCTTTGTTGTTAGTTGTACTATATGTACCATTTTTACAAGATATATTTTATACTCAAGCACTCACTTTAAATGAATGGAAAGTGATAATTCCACTTGCTTTGATACCTTTAGTAATTGGTGAATTGTCAAAAATAGTTTTATCTAGATTTCATAAATAATCATTAAAAGCTCTGGCAATCATGCCAGAGCTTTTTTATTATATAAATACCTATCATTGATAACTAATATATATATGAAGCAGGATTTTTATTTACTCCATTTTTCAATACTTCAAAATGAAGGTGTGGTCCTGTAGAATTTCCTGTGGAACCCATTTTACCTATTAATTGACCTTTATATACTCTTGTACCAGAACTTACTAGTATTTTACTTAAATGAGCATATCTAGTAGTATACCCATTTTCATGGTCTATCTCTATCATGTAGCCATAACTTCCTTGATATCCTGTAAATACGACTTTTCCGCCATCAGCTGCATAAATACTTGTGCCCACACTGTTTGCAATATCAACTCCCAAGTGCATTCTAGCGCCTCTGTTGCCATAAGGAGATGAAAGCCTTCCTCTAGTTGGCATCATAAAAGTCCCAGTTGCCATAGTCTTTGGTGGTTCTTTGGTTCCTTTAGCTACTACTTCTGTCCTTGGCTTTGTGACTACCACTTCATTGACGACTTTCTTTTCAACTAATACTCCGTTATGCCTAATCTCATTCGCAGTAACCTCTGCTTCACCTTTAGTACCTTTTGTTATTATTTTCTTTTGAGTGTTATACATTGATTCGTCTTCTTTTACAGTCACTTCATAATCCAATTCTTTAGTATACTCTACTTCTTCAACAGTAACTACAGTCAAAAGAGGTTGGGGAACAATTAAATTAACTTCATCGCCCGGTTTTAAATCTTCTGGAACTACATCTGGATTAGCTGCTATTAGCTTTTCAACATCTGTATCATACATCATCGATATGGTCCATAAGCTTTCGCCAATTTCAACAATATGAGTTTTCTTTGCTTCTTTTCCATCTTTTATTTTTTGTAGTACTTCCTCTGTATCGGAGATATCAGATATATTTGCTTTTACCTTTTGAATGTCTATATTCTCTAAAAGCTTAACTTCTTTTAATGTGCTTTTTCTATCCTTTGTATCAGTATATGGTTTTTTAACTTCTTCTAAAATATTCTCAATCTCTGCGCTATCCTTAAAGACCCCTATTGTTTCTCCCTCAATAACTAATGCATATCCATCGACTTTAAAATTTATCTGTTTCTTTATGTTTTTCTCTAAAGTTTCTTTATCTGTATCTTTGTCTCCAAACACATTGGTTTTTTTGAAAGTGATCTCATCTTCAAGCTCAATTTTTGCGTCATATGTATCTTCTAATTCTTTTTTTACTTCATCATAAACAGTCAATGCTTCTTCCTTTTCTTTTACTGTCCCTACTACGTCTTCTCCAATTGAAACAGAATAAGCTTTAGTGATAGTGTTTACTGCTGAAAAACTAATTGCGATTACAGCAACTGCTGCAATAGAAATCATGATTTTATTAAAGTTTTTATTATCGTTTTTTAAATCTATTACTTTTGCTTTAAATCTATTCCAATAGGATTTAATCGACTCCTTTTCCATCTCTACCTCCATTGAACTCCTAATGTAAATTTTTTTGTAACTCTTTTGTAACAATTACTAGTTCATTATACCAATATGAACTTTTATTGACAACTTCTTAAGAAATTGTATAAAAAAATGTAAACCAAAATATAACTGATATTTTCTTTTCTATATCAGTTATATTAATGCTTACATCGTTGTCAAAATCTGGTATTATAATTATTATTAAATGTTACAAAAATTTAATATTTAATTTTTAGTTTTTTATCGTGTAATTTAAAATTTATTTTGTTATTTTCTAGTCTATAAAGTTTCCCATCTAGATTTAATGTAATTTTTCCCCCAAAATCAACTTCTATTTTGTCAGTCTTTCCCTCTAACACATATCTTTTGTATTTCAAGTGTTTTCCGCTGAATATTGTGGGAAATAATGTCAATACTCTAAACTTTGATATGTCTTTAACCATGCAATAGCTCAGTAAATTGTCATTTAATGAAGCGTTCGGAAGTATTTTCATGCCCCCACCGTAGTATTGTCCATTCCCTACAGCTAGAAGCATCAATGAATTTTGGTAAAGTGTGTTATTTATGTCAATGAATGATTTTACGCTCCTATACTTTAATAGTGCAAGAAACACTCCCAGTATATATGCTTTTTTGCCATTAACATGATCTTTTATCTTCTCCGTTTGGTTTACTACCTCCGCATCTAACCCAACGCTTGCGACATTTAAAAAATATCTGTCGTCTGCTAGCCCAACATCAATCTGTTTATAGTTCTCAGCTGTTATGATATCTAAGCATTTTCCCAATTCTGACGGAAGTTCTAGCACTTTGCTAAGATCATTGCCCGTTCCTCTTGGAATAATTCCTAGTATGCCACGGCCAATTTTTAGTATCCCTGACGCCACTTCATTGATAGTTCCGTCTCCACCAACTGCTACATAGACGTCATAGTTTGGGTTTTCTTCAATTAACTTCTCTGCATCGTCGATGGCTTTAGTGCATTCTATTTTATAATCTATCCCTTTTTTAATACAGTATTTTTCAATAGACTCCAATTCAGAGATAGCTGTTCCGTCTCCTGATACTGGGTTTACAATGAAAAAATAGTTTTCTTTCTTTATCTGCCGACTATTTAAAACCAATCTCTTTCTCTCCTCTTATAGCTCTGTCTATCGCTATCATCTCTTCTGGAGATAGTGGAACATTCGATTCCCCATTTTTTATTGGTTTTGCAAAACTTACAGACTTCTCTCTTCCATATATGCTCGTCAATACAAATCCATTGTTGTATTTATCTAATAATGCGATCGAAAAACTCAATTCACTTCCCATGTCTGCAAAAGCATTATATCTTAAGAACCCTATCTTTTGAAGCGCAAATGTGAGATTTGTTTCAACCGAGTGCAGGTTGTCTTCTAGTCTCTTTAAACTTGAATTTATGTCGTTTATATCTGAATTGACATGAATGAAAAGCTCTTCAAAGTTTACTCCTTTTAAGCCTCTTGTAAGCGCTTGGTACTTCTCTCTCTCTTTTTTAATCCTATTATTTTGCACTAACACAATTACAAATAATACCAATGTAAAAAACCCAATGCCTAATAATATATATGTTGTATTGCTCTCGATCAACTTTAAAAATTCTTCCATCTTATCACCCTTAGATTTGTTTAGTAATTTCGTATATTGCTCTTATACTATATTCTACTTCTTCTTCAGTATTAAAAGGGCCAAAACTAAATCTCACTGCCCCTTGCTCCAATGTGCCAATACTCTCATGAGCAAGTGGAGCGCAGTGAAGGCCTGGTCTTACACATATGTCATATCTATCGTCTAGAATATAGGAAACTTCCGATGAGTCCATATCTAATATATTTATCGGAATGACAGCTGCCCTTTGTACTGCATCGGCAGGCCCATATATTCTAACCCCTTCAATCTTTCTCAATTCCTCAATGAAATAACAAGAAAGTTTTTCTTCCTTTCTTCTAATGTTCTCTATGCCAGTTTCCAATATATAATTTAATCCTTCTTTCAGCCCTACGATTCCCGGCATATTCAAAGTGCCGCTTTCAAATTTGTCCGGCATTATCTCTGGCTGGTAAATTGAATAAGATTCACTCCCTGTGCCGCCTTGAATTATTGTGTCAGTATTTAGGCCATCTCTGATGAACAATGCCCCAGTTCCCTGTGGCCCCAGTAGCCCCTTATGTCCTGGAAATGCTAAAAAATCTATATTCATTTTATCCACATCTATTGGAATGACACCAGCAGACTGACTTGCATCTACCAAAAACAGTATACCTTTAGCTTTAGCTAATTTGCCTATTTCTTCAATAGGCATTACAGTGCCTGTCAGATTTGAAACATGTGTCATTGCAATCATTTTAGTATTTGTTCTTATTGCTTTTTCAATGCTTTCTTTTGTTATGTATCCATCTTCATCTGCGTACACAATTGTGTTTTCTACACCGAGAGACTCTAAGTGTTTTACTGGGCGAAGTACTGAATTATGCTCCATCGATGTGGTTATTACATGATCTCCTTCTTTTAATGTGCCTCTTATAGCCATGTTCAATGCAGTTGTACAATTGAATGTAAAAATTAAATTAAAAGCATCCTTTATATTAAAAAACTTGGATAACAAAACCCTTGTATCATAAACTTCCCTGTTTGCTTTAAGTGCCATTTTATGACCTGATCTTCCCGGATTTGCTCCGTATTCTTTCATAGCCTCATAAACTTTGTCGTAAACTGTTTCTGGCTTTGGAAAAGTGGTTGCTGCATTATCAAAATAATACATTTTCTTCACTCCTATGAGAAAATATCTTTATTTTATTCTAACACCCTTTGAGCCTATAAACAACATAAAACTACCTCTAATCGAAATTCTTCGACTAGAGGCAGTCAATTAACCTAATCTCTTATAAACAATTTCCAGAATCTCTTCTTTGATTGCTTTCCCTTTCTCTAGACTCTCTTTAACTGCTCTTTCTATCTTTTCTCTATATTCCTCGTCTTTTATGCTTTTTAGATTTATTGTCACATTGAATAGTGCACCTTCTAAACCTGAATATGCGAGCAAAGTTCCAACTCCCACATCTGTTATTGCGTTCACATTTCCGTATTCTGCAAAGACTTTTTGTAAATTTAAAGTTTCCAAACATTTTTGAGCGCATTTTAATGGCACTTCTAGAGCTTTCTTGTAGCCCAATTGTATTTTCTCTGATCTGATTTTTTTCTCTTCATCAGTTGATTTTGGAAGTTTAAATGCTTTCATGACATCATCAAATGCTGTTGAATCCTCATCTATTATCGAAAGTAAATCGTCTATTATAAAGTTTAGTTTTTCTTGGTTTTCTTCGAGCAATGCTCTTTTTTCTTCTGGGATCTCCTCATATTTATTTTTACCTATTGTGAGATTGCCCACCATGTTTGACAAAGCTGCGCCTAAACTACCTGCAAGCGCTGAAACACTTCCTCCTCCCGGAGTTGGATTGTCGCTCTTTACTTCATAGACAAATTCTCTTATGCTTTTTTCAACTAACATATTATCCCTCCATATTAAAATTTAATAATTCCCTCTATTATTTTTACAGCACTTCCACCAACTTTTACTCTTAATCCATCACTGCTTTCATAAATAAAACATTTTATTGTGCTTGGCCTATCTAAAATATACCCTTGGCTTACATTTAGACTGTCGTTTTTTAATACTCCATTTTTCTTTAAATAATATATCAACGCTCCATTAGAAGTACCTGTAGCAGCTTCTTCGTCAATGCCTACCGCAGGGCCGAAATTTCGAGCATATGCGTATTCCTTATCCTTTTCATCCAAAGCAAATGCGTGTAATCCTACTACGCCCAATTCTATCGAATAATCTTTTAATTTTAGTAAATCTACTTTCATGTTGTCTAATATTGACTTGCTTTTTATAGGGCAAATTATGTCTTTCAACCCTGTTGAAATAATCTCTGGATAAATCGCTTCACCCTCAATTCCTATATCTGTTTGATCTATATTTAAAATTTCAGAAAGCTTTGATATGTCATTTAAAGCCCCGTAGCTCTGTGGTTTTGCCTGGTCCATTAGAACTGAAACCGGCTTGTAATTATTGTATTTAACATCGACCAGTATATCTCCTACATTTGTATTTAAGCTAATTGACTTGTTGCCTTCATTTATACTTGTAATGTACCCCTCGTCTGCTAATAGAAACACTGCTCCTATTGTGGCGTGACCACAAAGATCTACTTCACATTCTGGAGTAAAATATCTAGCTTTGTATCTTTCTTTTTCAAGTTCGGTAATAAAAGCAGTTTCTGATAGATTCATTTCTTTAGCAATTTGTTGCATTGTCCTATCTGACAATTTATTGTTAGTTATTACTATACCGGCAGGATTTCCTCCAAAAGCTTTGTCGGTAAAAGCATCAACTTGAAATATATTTAATTCCATATAATCACCCCTTAAAATGTTCCACGTGGAACATTATCTTGTAAGCAAGTCTACAAGCCTATCCAAGTCATCTTCATTGTAAAATTCAATCTCGATTGTACCTTTTTCTTTTGTCTTGTTGATAGTTACTTTAGTACCTAAATTTGTTATGAGTTTCTCTTCGACATCTCTTATATAAATGTCTTTGACTTTGTTTCTTGGATTTTTCTTCTTTTTCTTATCCAGTAGTTCCTCTGCATCTCTTACAGATGAATTCGTCTTTATGATCTTTAGAGCTTTTTTGTATTGA
This sequence comes from Tissierellaceae bacterium, assembly GCA_018434075.1. Classification (GTDB taxonomy): domain Bacteria; phylum Bacillota; class Clostridia; order Tissierellales; family Tissierellaceae; genus Soehngenia. Next base: position 20,419 of record JAHDQA010000056.1, on the reverse strand, counting down.
GATTCTTTGTCTTTTATCCCCAATAGCACTTTCCCATGTCCTGTAGACAAATCGCCATTTTTTATAAATTCCACTACCCTATCGTCTAGATTTAAAAGTCTTAGAATGTTCGCCACATATGACCTACTCTTGCCGATAGCCTTAGCCAACTCTTCTTGAGTTAAATTGTACTCATCAATTATCTTTTTATACCCGTAAGCTTCTTCTATAGGATTTAGATCCTCCCTTTGTATGTTCTCAATTAGGGCTATTTTTGAAGCTGTAATTTCGTCTATTTCCTTTACAATGCACGGTATCTTTTTTAAATTAGCTATCTTTGATGCGCGGTATCTTCTTTCTCCAGCTACAATCTCATAGTATTCATTTTTTTTAGTAACCAGCAAAGGTTGAAGCACGCCATTTTCTTGAATCGATTTTGCTAAACTCTCCAAGCTCTCTTTATCAAAGCTCTTCCTCGGTTGATCCTCTTTTGGCCGTATCTTGTCAATATCGAGCTCTAGAACTTTAGTGTCATTTCTGCCTAGATCATTGATTAAATCCTCCACGCTTTCTTTGTCTTGTATAAGTGCAGAAAGCCCTTTTCCAAGTCCAGTCCTTTTTTGAGCCATAATCATCACCTCTATTTATCATCTTGATTATCGAGAAATTCGTTTGCCAACTCTAAATAAGATTCAGCTCCTTTTGACTTAGAATCATAGTCATGAACACTCATCCCATATGATGGCGATTCTGCAAGCCTTACATTCCTCGGTATGATACTCGTGAATACTTTTCCCTTGAAAAATTTCTTGACTTCTTCTACTACTTGAATTGAAAGATTTGTTCTGCCGTCAAACATGTTTAAAACTACCCCTTCTAATTCAAGATTTGGATTTTGATTTTTTTTCACTAACTCTATGGTCTTGAAAAGCTGACTAACTCCCTCGAGTGCATAATACTCGCATTGAATCGGTATGATTACACTGTCAGCTGCTATAAGTCCAATTACGCTCAATATGCCTAATGAAGGTGGACAATCAATGAAGCAAAAATCAAACTCTTCTTTTATATTTTCCAAAACATTTTTTAATGCATTTTCCCAATTGTCGACTCTAGCCAATTCTATTTCCACACCTGCAAGTTCGCTATTAGAAGGTATTATACTTACATTTTCTGCAGATGTAGATTTTACTGCCTCCGCTATGCTCACTTTACCTGTCAGGCAGTCATAAATTTGAACATCTATGTTGTCTTTATCTATACCTAAACCGCTTGAAGAATTTCCTTGGGGATCTAAATCTATCAATAGCACTTTCTTCCCGAGTTTTCCCAGACCAGCTGACAGATTAATGCTAGTTGTGGTCTTGCCAACTCCACCTTTTTGATTAAATATGGCGATTGTTTTACTCATAAGGACTCACCTCAAATTCTATTTACTTATATGATATCATACAAAAAAAATAAATAAACAAAAATGTTCCACGTGGAACATTTTTGTTTATTATTCTTACAAAGGATTTTTCTTTGGTTTCCCTTGTTGTCTAGGGTATTTCTTAGGTGTTTCTTTAACTTTTTTTACTATAACTAATGTGTGAGTTATATCTAAAAGCGGCAGTTTTACTTCATTTATACTTTCAAGTTCACCGCCTAATAATTTTATAGCATTTTTAGATGCTTCTACTTCTCCTTTGACATCAGGCCCTTTCATGGCTATAAAGTATCCGCCAACTTTTACAAATGGCATGCAGTACTCAGTAAGTGTATTTAAACTCGCTACTGCTCTAGACACAGCAATATCATATTTTTCTCTATGCTCGTTTAATATGCCAAGCTCTTCTGCTCTAGCGTGTATTGTTTCTACATTGGATAAATTAAGCTTATTTATAACTTCATTTAAAAATATTATTCTCTTATTCAGGCTATCCATTAAAGTCATATCTAACTCTTCATTGTATATCTTCAGCACAAGACCAGGAAATCCACCACCAGTCCCTACATCTATTACTCTTTTTTTACCATCAAATAATTCTGTGTTAATCAAACTCAAGCTGTCGCAAAAATGTTTTATATATATCTCATCTTCTTCAGTGATTGTAGTAATGTTAAACTTCTTATTCCACTCAACTAACAAATCTTTGTATATTTCATACTTTTGCAAAGTTTCGCTGTCCAAATTTATTTCTAGTTCTTTCAGGGCATCGTTAAAAACATTATTTGTCACTCGTACCCCTCCTTTTAAGCTGTTCTAAATGAATTAATAAGACATTTATATCAGCAGGTGATACTCCAGAAATTCTTGATGCTTGCCCGATTGACTCTGGTCGTATCTTTTCTAACTTTTGCAGTGCTTCTGTACTTAGGCTTTTTACTTGTTTATAGTCTATATCTTCAGGAATTGCCTTGTTTTCCATTCTTTTGAATTGCTCAATCTGTGACATTTGCTTTTTAATATAGCCTTCGTATTTTATCTCAATTTCAACTTGAATTCTGGTTTCTTTAGGCAAATCTGGTCTATTTGGATCTAACTCTTTTAATGCATCATAAGTTAGTTCCGGCCTCTTTAAGAGGTCATATAAACTCACACCTGTCTTTATGGTGTTATTTGTGAGTTTATATAAAAATTCATTAACTTCTTTTGTAGGTGTCACAATGACCTTTTTCAACCTATCCAGTTCTTCATTGACAAGTCTCTCTTTTTCTAAAGTTTTCTCATACCTTTCTTTAGAAACTAAACCTATTTCATAGCCTTTTTTTGTCAACCTCAAATCCGCGTTGTCTTGTCTTAGAGTTAGTCTATATTCCGCTCTTGATGTCATCATTCTATAAGGCTCATTTGTGCCTTTGGTAACCAAGTCATCTATTAACACACCTATATAAGCCTCTGATCTATCTAAAATAAAGGGTTCTCTACCCAATACATTTAAACTTGCGTTTATCCCTGCCATAAGTCCTTGTGCTGCAGCTTCCTCATATCCACTTGAGCCATTTATTTGACCTGCAAAAAATAAATTTTTAATTTCTTTATGCTCTAAAGTTCTCTTTAACATTGTTGAATCTATCGCATCGTATTCAATTGCATAAGCGGTCCTCATAAATTCAACTTTTTCAAGTCCCTTTATGTTTCTATAAACTTCAATTTGCACTTCTTCAGGAAGTGAAGAGCTCACGCCTTGAACATACATTTCCTTGGTATCAAGTCCTTCTGGCTCTATAAAAACTTGGTGTTTTTCTTTATCAGGAAATCTCACTACTTTATCTTCTATTGATGGGCAATACCTTGGCCCTACTCCTTCAATAAGCCCTGAAAACATAGGTGACCTATCTAAGTTCTGTCTTATTATTTCATGCGCTTTCTCAGTAGTATAAGTTAAATAGCAGGAGACTTGCTTTATGTTAAAGTCTTTTCCCATATTCATAAAGCTAAATGGAATGATCTCCTCGTCTCCAGGCTGTTCTTCCATTACACTAAAGTCTATGCTGTCTTTCGCAACTCTCGCTGGTGTTCCCGTCTTCATTCTCCTTAAGAAAAATCCCTTTTCTTTCATCGCCTTTGAAAGTATTATTGAAGGAAATCTCCCATCCGGGCCAGATTCAAAATTAACTTCTCCTATATATACCCTTCCACCTAAATATGTGCCTGTTGCTATTACGCATGCCTTTGAATAATAAACTGCTCCAGTTCTCGTCACTACGCCTCTTATTTCTTTGTTTTCAATGATTAAATCTACTACCTCTGCCTGCCTTAACGTCAAATTCGGCTCATTTTCAAGGGTTTTCTTCATCTCGGTATGATACTTTTTCTTGTCTGCTTGAACTCTCAATGAATGTACAGCAGGACCCTTTGAAAGATTTAGCATTCTACTTTGAATAAACGATTTGTCTATATTTAAAGCCATTTCACCGCCTAGAGCATCTATTTCTCTCACTAAGTGCCCTTTCCCGGTTCCTCCTATATTTGGATTGCATGATAATGCGGAAATAGCATCTAAGCTAATAGTCAGTATAAGTGTCTTAAGACCCATTCTAGCACAAGCTAAAGCAGCTTCAACTCCTGCATGTCCTGCTCCAACGACAACACAATCATATTCCCCTGCATTATATCTAATATCTTCTTGCATATTATCCCAACCTTTACTTTCCTATACAAAATTCTCTAAAAATCTTGTCTAAGATATCTTCAGTGATTGACTGTCCAGTGATTTGACCTAAACTCTCCCATGCATCTTTTATGTCAACTTCCAAACAATCTATTGGCTCATTTAGAGCTATCTCATCCTCTAACTCTAATATTCTGTCATAAGCTCTCAATAGCATATCCTTATGTCTTATATTTGTTAAAACAACATCAGATTCAACCTTTATATCCTCTTTATAGAACATGTCTTTTATGGTATCTATCAGTTCATCTATGCCTATTCCAGTGGTAATTGAAGAATTGATCATTCGTGCGTTTGGGAAATTATCAATGAAATAACTTTCATCAATCTTTTTTTCCAAGTCAGTTTTATTTAACATGATTATGGTCTTTTTATCTTTAACCAATTCCATTATTCTCTTGTCTTCTTCTGTGATATCAGATGACACGTCAAATAGAGCTATTACTAAATCTGCTTTGTTTATAGTTTCCTTTGTCTTGAGTACGCCTATTTTTTCAACATAGTCTTCGGTTTCCCTAATCCCTGCAGTATCTATAAGCTTTAGCGGAATTCCATCAATATTTATATACTCTTCTATAATATCTCTTGTAGTACCTGGAATATCTGTCACTATTGCCCTGTTTTCCTTTAATATAGCATTCAATAAAGATGATTTGCCTACATTTGGTTTACCTAATATCACTGTATTTAAACCATCTCTCAAGATTTTTCCCCTGTCAAAGCTATCTATGAGCTTTTTTATTCTCGCTTCAACTTTTTTTGCATCTTCTAACAATGTCTTATGAGATATTTCTTCAACTTCATCTTCAGGAAAATCAATATTTGCCTCTATGAATGCCATCATTCTCATCAATATATCTTGTATTTCTAAAACTTCATTAGTTATACTTCCCTCAAGTTGTCTTAATGAAACCTCATAGCTCTTTTCGGATTTAGCTTTTATGATGTCTATGACCGCCTCTGCTTGAGTTAAATCCAATCTTCCATTTAAAAAAGCTCTCTTTGTAAATTCTCCTCTTTCAGCAAGCCTTGCACCCTTTTTTAAGCAAAGCTCAAGTATTTTCTTTACTGGAATTATTCCTCCATGAGAATAAATCTCAACCATATCTTCTCTTGTATATGTGTTTGGAGCTTTCATAAACGCTATTAGAACCTCGTCTAAAACTTTTCCATCGTCTATGATATGTCCATAATGAAGTTTTTTATTTTCAAATTCGAAATTATCCTTTGTGCTCTTAAAAATTTCTTTTCCTATATATATAGCATCTTTGCCACTCATTCTCACGATGCCTATACCTGCTTCACCAACTGCTGTTGATATTGCAGCAATTGTTTGTTCCATAAAATCACCTCAAAATTATATACTTATTTTATTGTTATCATTATACATTTTTTATATATTAAAGTAAAAAAATAAAGTCCAATTGGACTTTATTTTTTTAAAGTTATGACAACCCTTCTATAAGGCTCATTGCCTTCTGAATAAGTAGTAACTCCATCAAAATTTTGAAGAGTCGAGTGAATAATCCTTCTTTCATAAGGATTCATCGGTTCAAGCTTTACTGGCTTCTTGTAAGTCATTACTTTTTTTGCCATTTTATTTGCAAGATTTACTAATGTTTCTTCCCTTTTCTTTCGATAATTATTTGCATCTACAATAGTCTTATAAAAATTATCCCCATTCTTATTAACTACTAAATTAAGAAGGTATTGGATAGCATCAAGTCCACTGCCTCTTTTTCCGATTAAAACACCCATGTCGTTTTCAGATATGTCGACAATATCTACTTTTATAATATCTCCATCTAACGTCACATCACAGTTTGCAACAAGCCCCATCTTATTTAAGAGATTGTCAATAAAATTGTGGGCTATTTCCTTAGGATCATCTTTTTTAGTCACTTTGATTTTTGCTTCTTTTCCACCAATAATTCCGAATAAACCCTTCGTTGGCTCCTCAAGTATCTCGACTTCGACCTCATCTTTTGTCGCATCTAACTCAATAAGTGCTTCTTTAAGGGCATCTTCTACGGTTTTAGATGTCTTTATAACAAATCTCATTTATTTTGCCCCCCTGCTTTTTTAACAGATCTGTTGACTATAAGTTGTTGAATGATGCTAAATATATTGCTTATTACCCAGTAAAGTGCAAGTCCAGCTGCAAAACCTTGTGCAGCAAAGAATATCATAAATGGAAGTACAATATTCATTATCTTTTGTGTAGATTGAGTAGAAGGGTCTGCATTTGGATTAGCTGACATCATAGTGATACTTTGTATATATGTCGTTATACCTGCCAATAGAGGCAATCCCCATAAATACGGATCATTTAAATCTAAATTACTTATCCACAAAAAGTTTTTTGCCATATTAGCATACATTTCAGCATCAGTAAAAGCATATGTAGCTGGATCTCTAAACACTGCAAAAAACGCTAAAATTATAGGCATCTGAATAATTAAAACTAAACACCCAGAAGCTGGATTGTATTTATGCTCTTTATATAGTTCCTGCATTTTTACCTGCATTGTTTTTGGGTCATTCTTGTACTTTGTTTGAATATCTTTTATCAATGGTTGTAATTCGCTCATCTTCCTACTAGACTTAACTTGATTAAGACTTATAGGCAATAGTATAAGTTTAAATATGATAGAAGTTATTATGATAGCAATTGCGTAATACGATATAACTGATGGCTCGCTAGGCAATACGCTACTTACAAACATATATACATATCTCAGAATAGAACCCATAATTTTTCCAAGAAAATTAATCATTTATTCAATAAACCCCCTGTTCATTTAAGCGGGTCATATCCTCCTTCATGAAATGGATTGCATTTTAGTATTCTTCTTATGCTAAGATAACTTGCTTTAAAAAAGCCGTACTTTTGATAAGCCAAAAGCGAATACTGTGAACAAGTAGGATAAAACCTGCAGTGTCTGCCAACTAATATATATTTAGATATATAGTTTTGGTAGAATTTTATAAGGTAAATCATCATTTTTTTCACAAAATCACCTTTTTAATATACCTGCTAAATTGTAAATGTGCTCCACCGATTTTTTTAGCTCTTCATAAGATAAGTCCACAGTATTTTTCTTGGGTATTAAAACGATATCATATCCTTCTTTCAAAAAGGGTAAAAGGCTTCTATTTATCTCTCTTATTTTTCGCTTAATTTTGTTTCTAACTACTGCTTTCCCTAGTTTTTTAGTTACTACTATTCCAAATCGCGTGTAATTTAAATCATTTTTCTTTATATACAATGTAAAATTTCTATTCCAGTAGTTTTTGCCTTTTACATAAGCCCTTTTAAATTCTGTACTTTTTCTTATTCTGTGTTTCTTCTCCATAAAAATAAACCACCTTTGGCCTTTAATAAAAGGCCACTAATTAGCGGCCTAAGCGGAAAGCACCTTTCTTCCTTTGTTTCGTCTAGCTTTTAATACTGCTCTACCTGATCTGGTCTTCATTCTCTTTCTAAAACCATGTTCTTTGCTTCTTTGTCTTTTCTTAGGTTGATACGTTCTTTTCAAATAAAACACCTCCTTTATGAACTATAACAAGTATATTAAATTACACTACCTATTTCATAGCATAAAACACTACCTTAAATTATATGTATAAGGTATGGGCATGTCAAGAAATATAATTTATCTTTAGCTAAAACTATTATACACCTTTTAATCTAAAAAATAACTATTTATTGAAATTTAATAATCCACAACACTGTAGATAATTTTAAACATCCTGTGGATAATTTTATTGAATGTGCTCTTTTTTTTTGATATCATATATACAGTGTTAATAATTTTATTTATTTGTGGATTATTTAAAGTTATGCACATTTTGTGGATAGTTTGTGCATAACTTTAAATAATTTATCGAATTTTTATTTCAAATCTTTAACTTTTAAACCAATATTATCCACAGATATTCTCTGTTAATTATGTGGATAATATAATTTTTATTCATAAATTGATGTTTATCCACAAAAAGTTGATGTTTTTATCAACATTATCCACATAAAACATTATTTTCAAATGATCTGTGGATACATGAAAATATAGGAGGTTATATTAATGAGTTTATCATTAAATGAACTTTGGGAAGAGGTGTTGAATTTAATAAAAGTAGAACTGACAGAAGTCAGCTTCAATACTTGGCTTAAAACAATAACTCCTGTTTCCATTAGTGATGATGAAATAATTTTAGCTGCTCCCAATGATTTCACTAAAGGAATATTGGAAGGAAGGTACTTGAATTTAATTAAAAATGCCATTAAAGAAGTGAGCAAAAAAGATTATAAAATTAATTTTATAGTGCCTGGAGAAGAGTTAAACAACATAAAAGTTTCACCAAAGGAAAAAAAGGAAATTGAATCTGAATATAGAAATCAATTAAATCCTAAATATACCTTTTCTACTTTTGTGACAGGAAAGAGCAATGAATTTGCTCATGCTGCGTCGCTAGCAGTAGCGGAAGCACCTGCACAAGCATACAATCCTCTATTTATATATGGAGGAGTTGGTCTAGGGAAAACGCATTTGATGCATGCAATAGGGCATTATATTTTAACTCAAAATCCAAAAGCTAAAGTAGTATATGTATCAAGCGAAAAATTTACAAATGAACTAATAAACTCTATAAGAGAATATAGAAACGAAGAATTCAGAAACAAATATCGAAATGTAGATGTGCTTTTAGTAGACGACATTCAATTTATAGCTGGAAAAGAAGGGACACAAGAAGAATTCTTCCATACTTTTAATGCTCTGCATGAAGCAAATAAACAAATCATAATTTCAAGCGACCGTCCTCCGAAAGAAATACCAACATTAGAAGATAGACTTAGATCAAGATTTGAGTGGGGTTTAATAACAGATATACAACCTCCAGATTTTGAAACGCGAATTGCTATATTAAAAAAGAAAGCAAATATTGAAAATCTGACAATACCCGATGAAGTTTTTCATTTAATTGCAAACAACATTCAATCAAATATAAGGGAGCTAGAAGGAGCACTCATAAAAATAGTGGCTTATTCTTCATTGACAAATAGGGCAATAACAGAAGAATTAGCAGAAGAAGCTCTTAAAGATCTCGTGAATACAAATAAAAAGAAAGAGATAACAGTCGATTTAATCAAAGACATAGTATCAAAAGAATTCAATATTAAAATTGATGACTTTGATTCAAAAAAAAGAACTAGAGAGATAGCATTCCCTAGACAAGTAGCTATGTACTTAACCAGAGAACTTACAGATTTGTCTCTGCCTAAAATAGGTGATGAATTTGGCGGTAGGGATCACACAACAGTAATACATGCCTATGATAAAATAACAAATGACATGAAAAACGATATGAGCTTAAAGATAAAAATAGAACATATAATAGAAGATTTAAAGAAATAACATGTTGATATCTTATAATAATTTTTAATTTTATCCACATGTTATTAGATTGAGTTTTTTATCTGATTTCAATCAAAAAATGACTTATCCACAAATTAACATGTACTACTACTATTACTACTATTGTTATTAATTCTAATATACTAAAAGGAGGAAGAGCATTGAAATTTTCAGTACAACAAAATGAATTAAATAAACATATAAATATTGCTCAAAGAGGAATTTCAAATAGATCTACTTTGCAAATACTTGAAGGAATACTCATAGAAGCCAAAGACAACAGATTAAAACTAACATCAACAGACTTGGAAATAAGCATAGAAACTACATTGGATTCAAATGTAATTGAAGAAGGAAAAGTCGTTATAAATTCAAGAATACTAGGTGATATTGTAAAAAAATTACCAAATGATACTGTTTTTTTTGACATAGAAAACAACAAAGTCAACATAAAATGTCAAAAATCTGATTTTAACATAGTTTCGAATCCAGGAGAGGATTATCCTGAGCTTCCTATTGTAATAGAAACTGCTAAATTCAACATACCACAAAATATATTGAAAACTGCGATAAGACAAACTTCATTCACTACTTCTCAAGATGAAAGCAGAGCAGTTTTAACAGGTGTTCTATTTGAGATTGAAGATGGAATACTAACATTTGTATCACTTGATGGATACAGACTTTCAATGAGAAAAGAAGAAATAGGAATAAATGAGAGCTTAAAGCTTATTGTACCAGCAAGAGTATTAAATGAATTAAATAAGATAATTGAAGATACTGAGGATCCAATTACATTGGCAATAGCGAATGGACAAATAGTATTTACATTAAGAGATACTGTGATCTATTCAAAATTATTGGAAGGACAGTTCTTTAATTACAAAGATATAGTGAGAACAAATCACAATACTACTGTACTGTTGAATAGAAAAAATTTATTAGATTCTCTAGAAAGAGCAAGTTTATTAGCTAGGGAACAAAGGGCTAACTTAGTAAAATTATCTATAACAGATGATAATTTATCAATTAAATCTAATTCAGAAATGGGAGATGTCTATGAAGAAGTAGAGTTGATAAATAAAGAGGGAGAAGATGTAAATATAGCTTTTAATTCAAGATATCTAATGGACGGAGTAAGAGTTATAGATAGTGAAGAAATAGAATTAAATTTTGTGTCAAGCTTAAATCCATGCATTATGAGAGCAAAAGATGATGAAAAATACATCTATTTAGTGCTTCCAGTAAGATTGGCTCAAGATGACTTTTAAGAGGTGAAACAATGGAAAAAATAAATATACAAACAGAATACATTAAATTAGAGCAACTATTAAAATTAGCAGGAATAACTCAAACCGGCGGAGAAGCAAAATTGATGATAAAAGATGGGTTAGTTAAAGTAAATGGAGAAGTTTGTACCCAAAGAGGAAAAAAATTAAGAACTGATGATAAAATAGAAGTAAATGGAAAAACATATGTTGTGGTATAATTAATTGTGCTAATAATTAAGGAGTGTATTTTTTGAATATATACGAACTCAGGTTAATAAATTTTAGAAATTACTACGACTTAAAAATTGAATTTTTTCCTGGGATAAATATCATTTATGGAGACAATGCTCAAGGAAAGACAAATCTTTTAGAGGCTATAAATTTAATTTCAACTGGCAAGTCTTTTAGAACCAATAGGGAAAAGGAAATGATCAATTTCAATAAGGATAAAGCTTATGTTGGAGCAAGAGTACTTGGAGAAAATTTTGAAAAACTCATTGAGATAAAATTAGACAAAAATGAAACAAAAAAACAGAGGATAAATGGAAAAGAAGTTAAAAGTCAAAAAGAACTCTATGACAGCTTTAAATCTGTTGTATTTTCACCAGATGACATAAACTTGATAAAAGATGGTCCAAATACAAGAAGAAATTATATTGATAATTTAATAATAAATCTTAAACCAACTTACCAATATAATTTGAATAGATATAACAAAATATTATTTCAAAGAAACAATTTATTAAAATCCAATTATTTAAATTTAGATAAAAACTTAATTGACATATTCAATTTACAATTGTCAAAAATTGCAAGCCTAATAATATTGGAAAGAATTTCGATTTTAAAGAAAATAGAAAGGATCTCTAAGACAATTCATTCCGATTTTACGGCAAATGCAGAAAAAATAGAATTTCAATATATTTCAACAGTAAATTTCAACAATGAAGATTCGAAGGAAATACAGGAAAAAACTCTAAATATGTTGAGAGAAAATGAAAAAAAAGACATTGAAGCAAAGACTACGCAGATTGGACCCCATAGAGATGATATTTTAATAAAGATAAATGACAAAGACATAAGGGCTTTCGGCTCACAAGGACAAAAGAGATCGGCTGTACTTACAATGAAGCTCTCTGAAGTGGAATTGATAAAAAATGAAACTAATCATTATCCAATATTATTATTAGATGATGTTTATTCTGAATTAGATCAAAATAGAAAGAATTACTTAAATAAACTATTTAAAAATGTTCAAACTTTTATCACGACAACTGATATAGATCAGATAGGAGATCTATCAAATTTAGATATAACCCATATACAAATTAAAGATGGAACATATGTTAAAAGATAGTATGGAGGGAAACACATGACAATAGATAACAATGGAAACAATAGGCATTATACTGCCAATGAAATACAGGTATTAACTGGACTTGAGCCTGTAAGAAAAAGACCGGGAATGTATATAGGTTCTACTGGGCCAAAGGGACTTCATCATCTTGTCTATGAAGTAGTAGACAACAGCATCGATGAAGCTCTAGCAGGAATTTGTGATACAATTGAAGTTGTAATTTATGAAGACGGTTCAGTATCTGTAAAAGACAATGGAAGCGGAATACCTGTAGAAACACACCCACAGACAGGAAAATCAACAGTAGAAACAGTTTTGACAATACTTCATGCAGGAGGAAAGTTTAACAACTCAGCATATAAAGTTTCGGGAGGCCTACATGGAGTTGGAGTATCAGTAGTAAATGCTTTATCAAAATGGCTTATAGCAAAAGTAAGAAGAAATGGAAAAGAATACATGCAGAAATTTGAGAGGGGTATAGCTGTAACAGAACTCACTGAAATTGGTGAAACAGATGAGACTGGGACAACTATACATTTTTTGCCAGATGATGAAATATTCGAGACTGTGGAATTCAATTTTGAAACATTGGAACATAGATTTAGAGAAATGGCTTTTTTAAACAGAGGAATAAAAATAACTCTAGAGGATAAGAGAAACAACATTCAAAAAGAATTTCACTATACTGGTGGAATAAAATCATTTGTTGAATATATAAATAAAAATAAAAATCCGCTTCATAAAGAGGTAATATACTTTGAAGAAGAAAAGGATTTAGTCACAGTAGAATTAGCAATACAATACACTGATTCATATTCCGAAACCATGCTGACATTTGCAAACAACATAAATACAATAGAAGGTGGAACACACCTTGCAGGCTTTAGATCCGCATTGACTAGGAGCATAAATGACTATGCAAGGAAATACAACTATCTAAAAGAAAAAGATGAAAATCTTTCAGGCGATGATGTAAGGGAAGGTTTAAGTGCAGTACTATCAGTAAAACTGCCAGAGCCACAATTTGAAGGCCAGACTAAAGCAAAACTTGGAAACACTGAAATAAGAGGGATTGTAGATACAATAACATATGAACATCTATCAAGCTATTTTGAAGAAAATCCCAAGACAGCTAAAACAATATTAGAAAAAGCTATAAATTCTCAAAGAGCAAGAGAAGCCGCTAGAAAAGCGAGAGATTTAACTCGAAAGAGAAGTGTATTGGATAACACAACATTGCCTGGGAAATTAGCGGATTGCCAATCCAATGACTTAAATGAAACAGAAGTGTTTTTAGTAGAGGGAGATTCTGCTGGAGGAAGTGCAAAACAAGGCAGAGATAAAAAATTCCAAGCGATACTTCCACTAAAAGGTAAAATAATGAATGTTGAAAAAGCAAGGCTTGACAAAATACTCGGATATGAAGAAATAAAAGCTATGATCACTGCTTTTGGCACTGGCATTGGCGAAGATTTCAACATAGAAAAATTAAGATATGGTAAAATAATTATCATGACAGATGCCGATGTAGATGGTGCTCATATAAGGACACTTTTATTGACTTTCTTCTACAGATACATGAAGGAATTAATAGAAAAGGGGCATGTGTATATTGCTCAGCCGCCATTGTATAAAGTTAGCAAAGGAAAAATCGAGCATTATTGTTATTCGGATAAAGAACTAGAAAAATACCTAGATGAAATTGGAAGAGGAAACTACACAATACAGAGATATAAAGGTCTTGGAGAAATGAATGCTGATCAGCTATACGACACGACAATGGATCCTAATAATAGGATTCTTTACAAAGTGACAATAGAAGATGCTGTAGCAGCAGATGAGATATTTACAACACTTATGGGTGACAAAGTTGAACCCAGAAGAGACTTCATCGAACAAAATGCTAAATATGTCAAAAATCTTGACATATAGGAGGTAAATATGGAAGAAAACAAAGAGAATCTGATTGAAATAAATATAGAAGACGAGATGAAAAATTCCTATTTAGATTATGCTATGAGTGTAATCGTAAGTAGAGCATTGCCTGATGTAAGAGATGGATTAAAACCTGTTCACAGAAGAATACTCTATGCAATGAGCGAACTCAACCTTTCTCCTGACAAGCAGTATAGAAAATCAGCCAGAGTAGTCGGAGATGTACTTGGTAAATACCACCCGCACGGTGATTCTTCTGTATATGGAGCTATGGTAAGGCTAGCTCAAGATTTTAACACAAGATATCCTCTAGTAGATGGGCATGGAAACTTTGGCAGTGTCGACGGAGATGGAGCGGCAGCAATGAGGTATACCGAAGTTAAAATGACTCCACTTGCTATGGAGATGTTAAGGGATATAGAGAAAGAAACAGTAGATTTCATGCCGAATTTTGACGAAACTTTAAAAGAGCCAATTGTATTGCCAAGCAAGTTTCCAAATATATTGGTAAATGGCTCATCAGGAATTGCAGTAGGCATGGCTACAAATATTCCACCACATAATCTAAAAGAAGTAATAGATGGCTTAATAATGCTCATTGACAATGAAGAAGTGAGCATCGAAGAATTGATGAAAGTCATAAAAGGGCCTGATTTTCCAACTGGTGGAATTATCATGGGCAAAGAAGGCATAAAAAAATCTTTCAAAACCGGAAGAGGAAAGTTAACCATAAGAGCAGTAGCTGAAATAGAAGAAAATTCTAAAGGAAAAAGAAGTATAATAGTTACAGAAATTCCATATCAAGTTAATAAAGCAAATTTGATAGAAAAAATAGCTGAATTGGCAAGAGACAAAAAAATAGAAGGCATTTCTGACTTAAGGGACGAATCGGATAGAGAGGGCATGAGAATAGTCATTGAACTTAAGAGAGATGCCAACCCAAATGTAGTGTTGAACAATCTATATAAACACACTCAAATGCAAATAACTTTTGGAACTATTATGCTCGCATTGGTAAATGGAGAGCCAAGAGTGCTAAATATAAAAGAGATATTAAAGTATTACCTCAAACATCAAGAGGAAATAATAACAAGAAGAACCCAATACGATCTAAGAAAAGCAGAAGAAAGAGCGCATATTGTTGAGGGCTTGAGAATTGCGCTTGACCATATTGACGAGATAATTAAAATAATTAGAAATTCAGCAAACGATCAAAAAGCAAAAGAAAGCTTAATGAGCAATTTCTCTCTATCGGAAATTCAAGCACAAGCTATTCTAGACATGAGATTGAGAAGGCTCACAGGATTAGAAAGAGATAAATTAGAAGAAGAATACGAAGAACTCATAAAGAAGATAAATTCATATAAAGAGATATTAGCTAATGAGAGATTGGTATTAGACATAATTAAGAATGAACTTATTGAAATTAGAGATAAATACTCTGATCATAGAAGAACAAGGATAATGCCATCTAAAGAAGAAATAAGCATTGAAGATATGATACCTCAGGAGGATGTGGTTATAACACTAACTCATTTTGGATATATAAAGAGGATGCCTGAAGGGACATACAAGCCTCAAAAAAGAGGAGGTAAAGGCGTAATAGCACTGACAAAGAAAGATGAAGACTTTGTTGAAGATCTATTTATAACTTCAACACACAGCACATTGTTGTTCTTCACAAATAAAGGAAGAGTATATTCTTTGAAAGCATACGAGATTCCTGAGGCAAGCAGACAAGCAAAAGGGACTGCAATAGTAAATCTGTTGGACATAAATCCAGACGAAAAAATAACAGCTGTCATTCCAGTAGACGAATTTAGTGAAGATTTAAAACTTATGATGCTGACCAAAAAAGGAATTATCAAAAAAACGGAACTCACACAATTTAACAATATCAGAAAAAGTGGTATGATAGCAATATCATTAAAAGATGAAGACGACTTAATCAGTGTGAAGCTTCCAAAAGAGAATGATGAGGTAATAGTAGTCACTAAAAAAGGCCTTGCGATAAGATTTAAGCAAAAAGATGTAAGAGTAATGGGCAGAAATGCAATGGGAGTAAAAGCAATACAATTAAATGAAAATGATGAAGTAGTATCAATGGATATTGCAGAAGACAATAAATACCTATTAGTCATAACAGAAAAAGGATATGGAAAAAGAACTCCTTTGACTGAATATAAAACTCAAAATAGAGGTGGCAAAGGTATAAAAACCTACTCCATAAAAGAGAAGACAGGAGATATTGTGTCTGCAAAAGTAGTAAACAGTCAAGACGAGGTAATGATCATTTCATTGAACGGAACAATAATAAGATTGCAAATAGACGACATATCTGTAATGGGCAGAAGTACTCAAGGAGTTACACTTATGAAAATGAACGACGACAGAGTAGTAGCAGTAGCAAAATATGTCGAAGGATAAAGACAAGGAGGGTCGATAAATGGCATTGCAAACAAAAGTAGAATTCAACTATGATGAAGGAAAATGGATATTCAAACCGATTGGTGAGATAGACATTTATACATCAAATGAATTTAGAGACAATGTATTAAAAGCTTATGAACAGAAAAATGCTGATTTAGTAATAGATGGAGAGTATTTAGAGTATATCGATTCAACAGGACTTGGAGCATTGATAGGGTTATTGAAAATGTTGCAAGACACTCCTTATAAAATATATATTGAAAATATAAAGCCAAATATAAGAAAGTTATTTGACATCACAAAACTAGATAGCTTATTTATCTTTAGAGGTGAAAGTGATGAACAATGATACAATAAAACTCATCGTACCCAATAAAAAAGACTATCTAAGCATAATTAGACTCACAGCTTCTGCGATAGCTAGTAAAATGGGTTTTAACATCGAAGATCTAGAAGATGTAAAAGTGCTAATAGGAGAAGCAAGCATAATAACACTATGCTCTGATAACACTACTCAATTAGAAATAGAATTCGAAATCAATGAAAAAGCTTTGGAAATAAAAATACAATTAGATGGTGAATTAAAAAAGGAAATGCTCGAGAAAAAAGAAGTAGAGATGAGCAAGATGATAATAGAATCTCTAGCGGATAAAGTGTATTACTCTATGAATTCTATAAGATTAACTAAATTAATTAATTAACAAGGATGGTATCCTATGGACCATAATGGAGCAAAGAACAATAAAAATCACAATAAAGAGGACACTAAAGAGCTATTCAGACTTTATAAAGAAAATCCGACCAAAGAGATTAGGGACACTCTTATAGAAAAAAATCTATATATTGCTGAAATACTAGCAAAAAAATATGCAAACAGAGGCATAGAATACGATGACATATTTCAGGTTGCAAGTATTGGCTTAATCTATGCAATAGATAGATATGATATCGACAAAGGCTATGAATTTTCAAGCTTTGCGACTCCTACAATAATTGGTGAGATAAAAAAATACTTTAGAGACAAAGGTTGGGCTATAAGAGTACCTAGAAGAATTCAAGAACTATCCAAGAAAATAAACTTGGCTAAAAATGAATTAAGTCAAGAACTTCAAAGAGTACCAACAGTTGAGGATATAGCAAAATATTTAGATATAACTGAAGAAGAAGTTTTAGAAGCCATGGAGGCAAGCAAAGTTTATACTCCTCAGTCTTTAGATGTGACTTACGACTCCCAAAGCGAAGATAAAGAGGTTAATCTGGCTGAACTGATCGGAGAAGAAGACTATTATTTTGACAGAATAGAAAACAATGATTTTCTCATGAGGACAATGGAAAAATTAAATGACATGGAAAGAAAGATACTTGTGGAGAGGTATTTCAACAAAAAAACTCAAGTAAACATTGCAAAGAGCATGAATATTTCTCAAATGACAGTATCCAGAATAGAAAAAAGAGTACTAGAAAAACTAAAAAAAGAAATTGAAAAAACAATGATCTAAATAAAAGGCGACTGCGATAGTTATACTAATGCTGTCGCCTTTGTTGTCTATGAGACAACATTTGATATAATAGATATAAGTCATTATCTAAGGAGGAGAAAATGAAATACAATTTTGATGAAGAGGTAAACAGATTAGGAACTAATTCTGTTAAATGGGACAATTGTAAACAGATCTTTGGAAGAGATGACATAATACCTATGTGGGTTGCCGACACTGATTTCAAAGCGCCAGGAGAAGTAATCGAAGGCATAAAGAAAAGAGCAGACCATGGAATATTTGGCTATACATATAGAGCAGATTCTTTTAATCAATCAATCAAAAGCTGGCTTAAAAAAAGACATGGATGGGAAATAGATAAAGAATGGATAACATTTAGCCCTGGGATTGTACCAGCGTTAAGCTTGTGTGTAAATACTTTTACAAATCCTGGAGATAAAGTCATCATACAAACACCCATATATCCACCATTTCGATCAGTTGTAGAAGGAAATGGAAGGACAATAATAGACAATGAGTTGTCATATGAAGGGAATTCCTATCACATGGACTTAGATAATTTAAAAAGACAAATCACTGACCACAATGGCGAATTTGATTACAGAGTAAAAATGATACTTTTGTGCAGTCCACACAATCCAACTGGAAGAGTTTGGAGAATAGAAGAACTAATAGAGCTGGGGAAAATTTGTACTGAACACAACATAATCATAGTATCGGATGAAATACACTCAGACATTGTATATAAAAACCACAAACACATTCCAATAGCATCTCTATCAGAAGAGGTAGCAAACTCTACAATTACATGTATATCGCCAAGCAAGAGCTTTAGCCTTGCAGGATTAGCAACTTCAGCAATCATCATCCCTAATAAAAAAATGAGAAGCCTGTTTAACAATGCTTTAGAGACATCGCACATAGGCGGGGGAAATATATTTGGAAATATAGCTTTAGAGGAAGCCTATAACAACGGAGAAGAGTGGCTGGATGAGCTACTTATCTATCTCGAAGGAAACCTAGATTATACAATTAATTACTTCAATGAGAAAATACCTCAAATCAAACCAATTCGCTCAGAAGGAACTTATCTAGTTTGGCTCGATTGCAGCAAATTAGGGTTAAAAGGCAGTGAATTGATGAATTTTTTTACAAACAAAGCTAGAGTAGGAGTAAACCCAGGAAACAACTTCTCCAGAAAAAACACTGATTTTGTAAGACTGAATATTGGATGCACTAAAAAAACACTAAATGAGGCTCTTAAAAGAATTGAAAAAGCAGTAAAAGAGATGATTTTACAATGAAAAGAGTTTTGTTGATCATAGCAATGATTCTAGTTTTAACAGGTTGCGATGATGTCGCAGAAAAAAATTCAGTTTATGAAAATGAAGTGGAAAACAATGCCAATAAACAAGTCAATGAAATTTTAAATGAAAATGGAAACACCATAAAAGAAAGATACAAAACACCCGAAGGATTTGAAAGAATGGATGTTGATGAGAATAGCTTTGAAGAATTTTTGAGAAACCAAAAATTGAAACCTTATGGAGAAAAAGCGCTCTATTACGATGGAAGAGAGAAACCTTTTGGAAATGTCTACGAGAGTGTTTTAGATGTAGATATTGGAGATAGAGATCTTCACCAGTGTGCAGATGCAGTAATGCTGTTAAGGGCAGAATACCTGTATTCAATAGGCGAATACGACGAAATAAAGTTTAATTTCGTGTCAGGGTTTGAGGCAAAATACAGCGAGTGGATAAAAGGAAACAGAATAAAAATCGAAGGAAACAATGCAAGTTATTACAAGAAAACTGAACCCTCCAACACTTATGAAGATTTTAGGAATTTTATGGACATAGTATTTGCATACTCAAGTACATTGTCCTTAGAAAATGAATTGGAAAGCATAGAAATAGATCAAATGAAAATTGGGGATGTGTTCATCGTTGGAGGTAGCCCTGGGCATGCAGTTATAGTAGTAGACATGGCAGAAAATGAAAATGGAGAAAAGATATTTTTATTAGCTCAATCATATATGCCAGCACAACAGACACAAATTCTATTAAATCCAAACGACAAAGATATAAGCCCTTGGTACTCGTTAAAAGGGTATGATAAATTAGTCACACCTCAATGGACTTTTGAATTAGATCAGCTAAAAAGATTTAATTGAATATGTTTAAATATACAGATATTCACGAATAAAGAAAAATAATAAAAGCTTTAAAAAAGGTATGTCAATAGTCAGTGAAAATGTCATGTAAAAGTATAAAGTTTTATTCAATGAAAATGTCACTATTAGAATTTGAAAATATATTTACACTGTTTTATTGGAAAAAGGCTTTTAATTCATTTTAAGAGATGTTTTACCTAT